>JAYVLW010000259.1:0-11987 GCA_043759315.1 Myxococcales bacterium | reverse complement strand
CGAGCGCCTTGGTATAGAACGCGACGCTCTTGTCGAGGTCGGTGACGAGGTAGCCGGTGTGATCGATCATGGGCGGACCATACTGTAGGATCGACGCGTGAGAGCCGCATTGAGTCGGGTGATCGCCGTTGCTATCTTGCTCGCTCCCGCCGCTGCCAGTGCCGGACGCACGCAGTTCGGCTGGCTGTTCGGGACCGAGGTGATGCCGGAGCGCGGCGCGGAGATCCAGACCTTCGTCAGCGAGGAGAATGGCGGGAAGGGCGTCAACTATCACAACACCCTGTGGGGCGTGCAGGCGCTGATCGGCATCACCGATCAGCTCGAGCTGGCGCTCCCGGTCGATCTGATCTGGCGCGACTCGGACATGATCAACCCCGGCTTCACGTGGCAGAGCTACGGCGTGGAAGCGCGCTACCGGTTCGTGTCGCAGGATCCCGTCGACGCGCCGCCGGTCGCACCGCTCGCGCGCGTCGCGATCAAGCGCGACGTGGTCGCGCGTGACACGCTCGTCGCCGAGGCGAACTTCGTCGCGTCGACCACCACGGCGTCGGGGAGCGTCGCGGCGCTGATCGATCTCGGCGCGGTGGGACGGTTCACCCGCGACGAGGCGAAGTTCGAGCTGCGCCCGGGCCTGGGGGTGAGCTTCCAGGTCTACGGCGATCTCCGCCTCGGCGCGGAGGTGTTCGCGCACATCAGCGTCGACCAGTCCGCCGAGCGCTGGGTGGCCGCGGGTCCGAACCTCGCGTGGTCGCACGGGCGGTCGTGGGTGAGCGCGGCGATGGGAATCGGGCTGTACCAGATCAAGACCGCCCCCGCGCTGCAGTGGGGGATCATGTTCTGATGCGCGCGCTCGTCGTCATCGGGGCGCTCGCGAGCGTGGCCCACGCGGGCCCGACCGGCCGCGTCGTCGGCACGGTGAAGGTCACCGAGGCGAACGGCAAGCCGTCCTCGGGCTCGGACGTGATCGTCTATGTCGTCGGGTTCGTCGAGCCGCGGATCTCGGGGCCGAAGGTCACGGTCGAGCAGAAGGGCCGCAAGTTCGTGCCCGATCTGATCGCGGTCACGGTCGGAGACACGGTGAGCTTCCCGAACTCGGATGCGTTTCTCCACAACGTGTTCTCGCAGTCGGGCACGCGGAAGTTCGATCTCGGCTCGTTCAAGAAGGGCGAGCGGAAGGACAAGGAGTTCCCGGTGCCGGGCGTGGTCGACGTCTACTGCAACATCCACCCGGACATGGGCGCGACCATCCTTGTCCTGCCGAATCGCCACCATACCCGCACCGCGCCCGATGGTTCGTTCACGCTCGCCGGGATCCCGCCGGGCACCTGGACCCTGTTCGCGTACACCCGCCGCGCCGCGAAGCCGTTGAGCACGAAGGTCAGCGTCACGGCGGGGGCGGACTCCGCGGTCGAGCTGTCGCTGCAGCGGGGCGCCGAGCCGCCGCACACGAACAAGTTCGGCGAGAAGTACCGGCCCGAGAGTCCGGGGACGTACCGATGAGCGGCCCCTACGTCGCGTTTCGGGTCAATCGCACGACGCGCGCGATCCTCAGCGACACCGTCGGCTACGAGCCCGATCCGATGGTGGCGGTGTTCACGAACCCGTTCGAGTGGCTCGTGGTGTGCGACTCCTCCGACAAGGTCGTGGTCCGCGCCCTCGAGGAGGGCAAGCGCTCGCTCGCGGTGATCGCGATGGCGAGGCTGACCGGCGGCAAGCTCGAGGACCAGCGCCAGGTCGATGCAGAGCCGCTGTCGCGGTCGATGTGGGCGTGGCTCGAGCAGGTCGTGTTCATCCAGCGCGAGCGCGGCTACGAGAAGCGCCAGCCCGACGCGTTCGATCACGCCGAGCTGGCCGCCCCACCGCCGGCTGGCTCGCCGGAGGCCGTGTGGCAGATGGCCGCCGGCATGATCGCGCAGACGAGGATCCCACCGCCGCCGGCGCCGCGCCCGCCGCCATCGCCGGTGGTGCCGGCATCGCCGACGTTGTGGACCACCCCGCCCGCGGAGGCGCCGCTCAAGCCGACCACGCGCTACCTCGAGCTGGTGTTCGATCATGCCGATGTCACGGTGGTCAGCGGTGCCGTACGTTACGCACCGGATCCGGCGCTGCGCCCATCGGGTCGCTACCAGATGAAGCTCGCCTGTAATGCGCAAGGCCAGGTATCGATCGCTGCGGCGGCCGAGGGCGAGCTCGTGGTGATCGCCCTCGCGATCTGGCGCGATAGTTCGCTGTGCGATCGGCAACAGCAGGGCGGCGAGCCCGATGACTTCCAGTGGATCGCACTCGAGGATGCGCTACGTGGTGAGCTGTCGCGCGCCCCGTAGCCCTCACGCTGCGTCGGGCAGGATCACGCGGAGCAGCTCGGCGGCGGCGATCGGCTTGGCGATGTACCTGATGCCCTCTGGAAGCCTTACGCGAGGCGTCCCGGTGAGAAGCATCACGCGGGTCCCCGGGTGCCGTTGACGAACCTCCACGAGGAGCGCATCGCTGGTCGCGTGGCCGAGATCGAAGTCCGTGATCATGAGGTCGAACGGGGTCTTGCGCTCGATCTCGACGAGCGCCGCCTCGGCGCTCCCACATGCGACTACCTCGTGACCACCCCGGCGGAGAACCCGGGCGAGTGAGCTACGCACCAGATCGTTGTCCTCGACGAACAGGATCCGGAGCGCGGTCATCCACCGATCGTTAACCCGGACTCACGGCGCGCACGGGTAGCGAGTGGGTACGGGTCAGGTTGGATCGGGGAGTCCACTGTCCGTGGAGTCCGGATTCACTCGCCGTCGCGGAGGTGGCGCACGATCGAGGCATCGAGCCGGCTCTGGACGAGGCGGATCACGCTGTCGATCTGATCGACGGGCATCGACAGCCGCTGCGCGAGCTTGGCGCGGGTCTGGCTGACCAGCGCGGCGCGGGCCCGTTGTAGCCAGCGCGCGGCGGTCGCGCGGTGCACGCCGAACGCCGCGCCGATCGCATCGATCGAGAGCTGCTCGGCGATGCTCTGGCGGAGCAGCGTGCGGTCCTCGGCCGAGAGCGCGGCGATCGCTTCCTTCAGCGCCGTCGCGAACTCCGTGCGGTACTCGGCCTTGAGCTGTGACAGCATCGGGTCGGACGTCGAGCCGAGCGCGTCCTCGAGGGATTGCTCGAGAGGCATCTCGCGCCTGGTCTTCTTGAGCTTCCGGATCAGCTCGCGCGTCGCGATGATCCGGACCCAGCCGCGCAGCGGGCCCTTGCCGCGATACCCGGAGATGCCGGTGGGCTTGCCGTCTCGCGGGACGAGGAGCTGCACGCGGAGGATCTGCTTCACCTCGTCGATCAGGTCCGGGGATGCGCGCGTGGTGGCGCCGGCGGCGTTGACCTCGGAGAGGATCGCGTCGAACGCGGCGTGCGCGCTGGGTACCTGGGCGTCGCACATCGCGGCGATCGCGAGGTCGCCCGCGGCGGCACCGGCGAGGGCGGCAGCGAGATCGGCGCCGGTGAGCCGGGGCCCGATGAACTCGACCAGGTGCGCATCATCGAGGTCGACCGTTGGCCACGCGAGCTTCGCACCCGCGCGAAGCGCCTCCCAGGCTGCGACCGCGGAAGGTCGCGCCGTGATGGCGAGCCCGCTGGTGGCAGCCAGGCGATCGACCGGATCCATCCTCGTATCGTGTCACAATGCCGTTCGCCCGATGGAGTGCCTCGACGCGAACGTCGTGCAGGACCTGATGGCGGGTGCCCTGGAGCCCCCGGCGCGCATCCTCGCGATCGAGCACCTGGACGGCTGTCAGGACTGTCGTGACCTGATCGCGCTCCTGGCCAAGGCCGCCACGCACGATGTGGCGCTCGACACGCTGAACGATACCGAGAAGCGCCTGCCGTCGAGCTTGAGAGAGACCGTCGCCAGCGGAGGCGGGGCGCACGCGGCGACGGTCGCCGTGGGCACCGGGCGTGGTGATGCGGAAGAGGAAGCGATGGGCGCCACGCTCGCGCCGGACGAATCGATCACGAAGGCGGTGCGGATCCGCGCGCCGAACAAGGTCGGCACCACGCTCGGGCGCTACACCATCATCGAACGGCTCGGGGCCGGCGCGATGGGCGTGGTCTATCGCGCAGAGGACAAGGAGCTCGGCCGCCATGTCGCGCTCAAGCAGCTCCACCAGCCCGACCTCGCCCTCACCGCACGCTTGATCCGCGAGGCGCGCTCGATGGCGCAGGTCAACCATCCGAACGTCGTCGCGGTCTACGACGTCGGCGTGGTCGACGACACCACGTACATCGCGATGGAGCTGGTCACCGGCGAGAGCCTGCGCACGTGGCAGGCGCAGCGCACGGTGACGGACCTTCTCTCGGCGTACGTCGCCGCGGGCCGCGGGCTCGCCGCCGCGCACGATGCGGGGCTGATCCACCGCGACTTCAAGCCAGACAACGTGCTCGTCGGCACCGATGGCCGCGTGCGCGTCACCGACTTCGGCCTGGCGGCATCGCGCACGAACGAGGACCCGGACGAGAGCGTCGATCTCCCGGCGCGTTCGATCGACGACATCAACCTCACCACGTCGGGCTCGGTCCTGGGCACGCCGGCGTACATGGCGCCCGAGCAGTTCCTCGGCGGCAACGTCGACGCGCGCACCGATCAGTTCAACTTCTGCGTCTCGCTCTACGAGGCGCTCTACAAGCAGCGGCCGTTCCGCGGCAAGACGTTCGACGAGCTCTCGGACAGCGTGTGCGCCGGCGAGGTGCGCCCGCCGCCGCCGGGATCTCGGATCTCGAACGCGGTGCGAGCGATCGTGTTGCGCGGTCTCTCGGTCAAGCCGGGAGATCGTTTCCCGACGATGGGTAGCCTGCTCACGGAGCTCGGTCGCGACCGGGCCAAGCCGTGGCGCCGCACGGCGTGGGCCGCCGCCGCGGTCGCGGGCGTCCTCGCGCTCGGACTCGGTGCGGACCTCGCGGTGCGCAGCCGGTTCCAGCGGAGCATCCGCCAGTCGTTCGCCGCGACCGCGACGCAATCGGATCGCGCAGTGCGTCTCGTCGCCGATCAGTTCGACGCGATCTCGAACCTGGTCTACCTGTTCCCGGTGATGGGCGACGTGTCCGCGCACCACGATCAGGCCGACTTCGGCCTCGGAGATCCAGCCGACGACAACCGGGACCTCGACGAGATTCACGAGCGGCTGGTGTCCGCGGACTGGCGACTCGCACGCGACTTCGGCGGCCGCGAGCATCCGAGCATCCTGGCGGTCGCGGACTACAAGGCGCGCCTGCTCTACACGAGCGCGGACCCCACCACGCCGCGCACGGATCTCTCCATCCTGCCGTGGGTCAAGCAGGCGCTCGATGCGGGCAGCGGCAACTCGACGATCCTCGTGCGCTACGACGATCCGCAGCTCGTGGCGACCAAGGTACTCGGTCCGCGCCCCCCGACCGGGCTCGCCATGGTGTTCGCGCGCACGCGCTCGCTCGGCGAGGCGGCGAAGACGCAGTTCTTCCAGATCGTCGAGGCGCGCGGTCTGCTCGATCAGATCCGTCTCGATGACACGCTGCTCTCCATCGTCGCGCCGGATGGAACCCCGGTCGGCGACGTCCCCGATCGCGTCGTCGCGATCGCGCCCGCGGACGGGCAGGCGGAGCTCACGGTCGACGGCGTGGCGTACGAGGTCCAGGCGCGCCCGCTCATGGGTTTCGGCCCGCAGCCGATCGGCCGGCTCGTCATGGCGCAGCGGATGGACGGTGTGCTGTCGCTGTTCCCGAACGCGCGCCTCGTGTTCGCGCTCGGCATGGTCGGGGCGCTCGGCCTGGCCCTCGCGACGATGCTCCGCGCGCTCCGGATCACGGGCGCGCGCGTCGCCTGATAGGCTGTCGCGGATGAGAGCTCTCGCGTGTGCAGCAGGGGTCGTGCTCGCGGCGTGTGGCGGTGCGCCGACACCGACGTCCACGCCGGTCGCACCGAGCGGGAAGTCGCTCGCCGCAGCTGCGACGCTCGCGACGAAGTCGGAGGACCTGACGATCACCGTCGGCAGCCGCTCGGTACCGGCCACCATCGTCGCACCGACCGAGGCCGGACCGTGGCCAGGCATCGTGCTGCTCGCCGGGAGCGGCCCCACCGATCGCGACTGGAACTCGCCGCTCCTGCCGCACAACAGTGGCTCCGGCAAGCTCCTCGCCGAGGAGCTCGCGAAGCACGGTGCCGTCGTCATCCGGTACGACAAGGCCGGCTCCGGGGCCAACACCAGCGTCCCGTACGCCGAGTTCACGCTGGATACGTATCGCGACGAGCAGGCCCAGGTGCTCGCTGCGCTGCGCGCGCGTCCGGACGTGCGCAAGGATCGCGTGTTCGTCGCCGGGCATAGCGAGGGCGGCTTGCACGCCACGCGGCTTGCCCTGGTCGCGGGCGCCGATGTGGCCGGCGTGATCTTCCTGTCGTCGGTGTCGCGCTCGATGGCCACGACCGTGTTGACGCAGATCGAGGGCCAGCTCCGGGGTCCCCAGGCCGGGCTGTCGGAGCCGGTGGTCGCATCGGAGATGGCCTCGCTGCGCGCCGCGTTCGCGGACTTCTTCGCCGGCAAGCCCGTCGATCCCGCGAACGCGTCGAGGTTGCCACCGCTGCAGCAGCTCGTGGCGCAGCTGGTGGCACCGCAGACGGCCTCGCTGATGCGCGGCCTCCTCTCGTTCGACAACTCCGCGGAGGCGCCGAAGCTCACGGTGCCGGTGCTGATCGTCAACGGCGCGCGCGACATGCAGATCGATCCCGAGCTCGATGCGAAGCCGCTCCATGCCGCGTTCGTCGCCGCGAAGCGCGACGCGACGCTGCACATCTCCCCCGAGGCCGATCACGTGCTCAAGCACGAGACCTCGACGAAGGAGCAGATGCGCGCCGACATGCAGAAGTACCAGGACGGCTACAACGGAGAGGGCCGCGTCCTCGATGCCGATGTCGTCGCCGCCATCGTCGGCTGGCTCGCGGCGCACACCTGACGCGAGCTTCGCGCAACGAGCTCTGCATCCACATCCGCCATGCCGCGCCAGCATGGCGTATCGAGCGTTACAGGGTGACGCCGTACTCGGCGAGCACCTCGGCGGTGTGCTCGCCATGGCGCGGCGCGAGGCGCGGCACCGCCGGCGTCCCGATCGGCGTGCGCACCTGCTGCACGCTGCCCACCCCGGGCCCGCCGTCGATCGAGAAGAACACCTCGCGCGCGACATGCAGCGGGTGGGCGGCCAGCTCGCCCGTCTCGGTGACCACCTCGACGCAGCAATCGTGCTTCGCGAGGATCTCGTCCCACTCGGTCGCGGTCTTGGTCGCGAAGATCGCGGCGAGCTCCGCGCGCGTCTTCGCCTGCTCGTGTGGCTTGCCCACGACCTCGGCCACGTTCGGTGGTCGACCGATCGCGGTGTTGAGCGCGATCCAGAACTTCGGCTCGAGCGCGCCCACCGCGAGGTAGCGGTCGTCCTTCGTGGCGTAGATGCCGTACGCGGCCACGCCGCCGTTCAGCGTCTCGGTGCCGCGCGTCGGCTTCGCGCCGCAGTCCTGGTTGCCGAGCTCGGCGGCGAGCAGCGCGAGCGCACCCTCGGTCATCGAGATATCGAGGTGGGCGCCCTTGCCCGTGCGCTGGCGGCCGACCAGGGCCCCGAGGATCGCGGTCGCGCCCCACAGTGCACCGCCCGCGAGATCCGCGATCTGGACGCCCGGCATCGCGGGGGCTCCACCGGCCACGCCGCCGCCCATCGCGAGCACGCCGGCGAGCGCGATGTAGCCGAGGTCGTGTCCGGCGCGATCGACGTAGGGCCCGGTCTGCCCGAACCCGGAGATCGAGCACAGGATGATGTTTCCGTTCCGCGCCGCGAGCTCGTCGTAGCCGATGCCGAGCTTGGCCATCACGCCGGGACGGAAGCTCTCCACGACGACATCAGCCTTCTCGACCATCGCGAGGAACGTGGCCTTCGCCGCGGCGTCCTTGAGGTCGAGCGCGATCGATCGCTTGCCGCGATTGACCGCCAGGAACCGGCCCGACATCCCGCCCTTCGCCGGAGGAAACGCGCGCAGGTAGTCGCCGAGCTTCGGATCCTCCACCTTCACCACGTCGGCGCCCATGTCGGCGAGCACCATCGTGAGGAACGGGCCGGGGAGCAGCCGTGAGAGATCGAGGACGCGGATACCGGTCAGGGCGTCGGCGAGCGGGGAGGCGACCATGCGGGCATCATGCCTCGCTTCGCGACACGCTTGGTCACGACCGACCAGATCCACGCCCCGACCAGGGTCGCGATACCGCCCCCGATCAGGATGAACACGAACACCGCAGCGACCGGGAGCTGCGGGTTCGAGCTCGGGATCGTCGCCACGCCAGCGAACACCATCGCGACGAAGATCCCCGCGCATGCGACCGTCTGCGAGAGCTGCGGTGCGCGCCACGCGAGCAGCGCACCTGCGAGCACGCCGGTCAGCCAGGGCACGGCATCGAGCTTCGCGCCGGTCAGCCGGTGGACCGCGAGGCCGATCAGCGCGAGCACGCACAGCACGCCGCCTGCGACGAGCGCGGCCGCGAGCGGTCGGAACACCCACCAACTCGGGCGCGGCAGCCGGGCCACCAGCGCGGCGCCCGCACCGCCGCCGATCGTCGCCACCGCGACGACCAGCGGTGCGCGCGGTGCCCACGATGCGGTGTACCAGTCGACGCCGATGCAGATCGGGATCGCGATCAAGGCGGCGACTCCGGCCTCGACCGACGACACGTCGTCCTCGATCGCGCAGATCGCGAACGTCGCGGCGATCGCCACGGTCACCGCGATCGCCGCCGCCATCCACCCCGGGTACTGCACCCATTGCTGCGGCACTCCGACGGCGCACCCGGTGGCGCCGAACATCGCCAGCGCGACGATCGCCACGTCGTGCTGGCGATCTACGCGCGCAGCGGCAGGCTGCGCTCCAGGTACCCCAGGCATGCGGCGGTCAGCTCCTCCGTCAGCTGAGGATCGCTGATCTTGCGGCCGGTGGGTGGCTGATCATCGTAGAGGAGGATCTGGTCGAGGGCGCCGTAGACGAAGCGATGTGCCACGTCGATCACGGTCACGAGGCGCTCCGCGTCCTTGCCCTTCAGGTGCGTCGCGAGTCCGGCGACCAGCCCGGCGCACGTCATCCGCGATAGCTCGACGGCGCGCTCGCGAAACACCGCGTTCGTGCACATCTCGACGAGCAACGCCCGCCGGAGGCCGCGCTGATCGCGATACGAGGCCACGGCGACACCGACGAACGCGCGCACCATCGCCTCGACCGGCACCGCCGATCCCGCGAGCTCGTGCGCCTTCGCGGCGGTCGCGGCGCCTTGCGTGTACAGGTCGAGCTGCAGCACGTGGAGCAGCGCGTCCTTGTCGCGGAAACGGTTGTAGAACGCACCGACCGATGCGTCCGCCTCGGCGACCAGCTCGGCCACCGTCAGCTCCGCCCACGCGCGACCGCGCGAGAGCAGATGCTCTGCAGCGGCCACGATCCGCGCGTGCGTATCGCGGCTACGCTCCTGCTGCGCAGGCTTCACCCACTCGAGGCGGGCCCTCGCTGCCTTGCGCGCCAGAGCTCAGCTCACTTCGGGCGGGCGATCTCGAACAACTGCTGCAGCTTCATCGCGAGCATCGGATCGCCGGAGACGCGCAGCTTGCCCTGGAAGTACAGCTGCATGCCGGCGTTCGGGTCGGACAGCATGGTCTTGAAGTCATCGTGCGCGACCTCGACCGTGCACTGCGCCTTGCCGCTGTCGCCCTTGACGCAGCTCGGCGAGTTCGAGGTCGTATCGACGGTCCACTCGCCGCCACCGTCGCCCGTGATCTTGAAGCAGTAGATCGCGTTGAGCTCGCGCGCCTTGTCCGGGAACTGCTTGAGCCCTTCCGGAACCAGGTTATCGAACAGATCGGCGGCGTCCTTCGGCATAGTGGCCATGTGCGTGTGTCCTCCGGGCGGAGGCTTAACACGCTTTCAGTGCAGCGGGGGAAGGTCCGCCGTGCCGAACGCGCAGTTCGCGACGTCGCCCTCGGTCGGAGCGAAGTTCACCGAATCGGTGTAATAGGTGCGACGGAACTGGCCATCCCAGCACTCCGACGCGATGGCTCCCGCGGCGAGGTCGCCACCAGCCATGCGCGCGTCGGCGCGGCCCATGCCGTTCGACTCCCAGCGCGAGCGCAGCGTGATGTGCTCCTGCGCGGCGGAGCCACCGGCGTTGCCATCGACGTTGAACACCATGTCGCCGCCGCCGGCGAGCGTCTCGTTGTACGCGTAGTCGGCCATCACCGGCTCGCCCTGATCGTTCGTCGACATGATGCCGAGGTCGAGGTGGCGCGCCGAGAGGTCGTAGCGAACGTCGACCTGGCCCTTCGCGTCGCCGGCGTCGATCGGGTTGACGCGGCGGCCGGCGTCGAAGTCGATGAGGAAGTTGCCGTTGCCCTTGAGCTCGCCCAGCCGAGGATCGGCCTTGCCGTCGATGATGACCTCGAACGTCGAGGCCAGGGCCGTCTTCGAGCGACCCGAGAGCTGGTACTCGTACGTGCCGTCGCCGACGGCGCGCACGTCGAGCTTGTACTCGGCCGGGTCGAGCGCGTCGCTCCACGGGCCCCAGGTGTACGTGTCACCGCTGACGGTGGTCACCGGGTACTGAACGATCGTGTGCACGAGCACGAGCACCCAGCCGGCGCCGCCGTTGAACGTGCGCGTCACGTTGCGCGTGGCGACGTACCACTCCGCGAGCTGACCCACGGAGCGTGCCGAGCTCATGGGCAGCTTGATCTTCACCTGGTCGGCGGTCGGGATGGCGGTCCGCAGTTCGTTCGGCGCCTCGTCCTGCTTGATGCAGGCGACGAGCGACATGGCGGCGGTGGCGGCGAGGAGGCTGGTCTTGAGCTTCATGCCGAACCCAATAAGCAGCCGGCATACCAAGGCAGCTTCGTGGGATCTCGAGGACTTACGGTGTGGTGTTTTCCGACGGTCCGCGAACCGCCCCCGGAGCCGTAGGAGGCGACGACAGCTCGGGCAGGATCGTGACCGTGTCGCCGTCGTGGAACACGACGACCGCTTCGGGCGCGCGGCCGGCATCGAGCCCGATCGCGATGCCGACCGGATCGACGCGCGCCGTCTCCGGTAGCGGGTACACCCACAGAAGGAGTGCGTTCGCCGCGAAGCCCGCGACGTAGTCGTGCTTCAGGGTCTTGTCGAGCCGCACCGCGAGCGCCACATCCCCGACGGGCGAGATCGCGTGCGCGAGGATCGAGATGCCGGGTACCGCGGACCACGAGGCCTGACCGTTCATCGATCCGGTCGCATCGATATCGAGCAGCCGGACCTCGGGATCACCGAACCGGCTGCTGACGGCGGCGACGCGGACCATCGGGTTCTGCTGCGGGATCCATACCGCGCCGAGCAGCTCGCCGTAGCCCTGCTCCGTCTGCCACGCGACCTTGCCCTTCGCGTGCGCGATCACCCTGCCGTCGACCTCCTCGATGTCCCAGTGACGATCCTTGTAGGTGACGCCGAGAAGCGGCGGCGCGATCGGCGTGGGCGTGGCGATCCCCGACATCACATCGATCGCGATCGCCTGGTCGCCGCGCCGCCAGCGCACCTGATCGCCGGCGACCCAGAGGTGTTGCTCGCCAGCGGAGTGCGCGAACTCTTCGACCGCGGCAGCCTTGCCGTGGATCGCGATGTACGCCTGGTCGGCTCCGAGCGCGGTGACGGTGCGCATGCAGCCGAGCAGCTGATCCCGATCGGGGATCGCGGGTGCCGACAGGCAATCGCCGATCAGGATGACACCCTCGCCATGAACCACCGGCGGCGCGAGCCGGCTCCCAGCGGCCTTCGTCCACGCGATCGCACCGCGCCGCCAGTCGACGCCGGCGAACCCGAGCTGCGAGGAACCGACGACGGCGATGTCGCCCACCACCACCGGGCCGACCACGTCGAACCGCGGCTGATCGGGGCGCGACGGCAGGACCACCTCACGCACCGGATGGATCACCGGCAGGGTCGCCAGCGC
>JAYVLW010000258.1:0-12730 GCA_043759315.1 Myxococcales bacterium | reverse complement strand
CCGAGCGGAGCGCCATGCCGCAGCTGATGCCGCCATGGTTCATGCCGGCGCAGTCCGGGAACAAGTACTACGTCGACTCCTGCGACCAGGTCGGCAACGCGTTCAAGAGCTTCCATGACAACATGATCGACGCGGTCGGCATCGCCCACACCAAGTGGAAGTCGATGGCGAAGTTCAAGGACCTGAAGATCAACGCGGTCACCGCCCTCGGCATGCCGGGATGTCTCGATGGGCCGGAGCTCGAGAGCGACATCAAGAACGCACCGATGTGCGCGTCGTGGTCGGGCAACAAGGCCAAGTATCGCGATGCGGTCGCGAAGGGCGTGTCCAAGAAGTTCAAGGAGTGGCAGGACAAGGTCACGGTCCCCGGCTTGCCGTGGTACCCGGCGTTTGCCGCGTTCCCCGGGCCGATGGCCCCACCTACGCCGAACGTGCCGACGCCGCTCGCTGCCTGCGTATCGGCGATGATGACCTCGATGATCATGCCGGCCCAGATGCGGGACGCGATGATCGACGCGCTCGATGGCGGGCTCAAGAGCAAGGACAACGACAAGCAGCACAAGGCGTTGTTCGATGCGATCGCCACCGTGATCTCGGCCGCGTTCGCAGCATGGCTCCCGCAACAACAAGTCATCGGCGTGCTCGGCAAGGGCCCGATCCCCACCTTCGCCCCGCCGTACGTCCCTGTCGGACCGGTCGTGATGGGGGACAACGTCGCGGTCCCCGGCCACCTCGCGGTGTGATTCCAGTCGCGCGCTGGAAGCTCGACGACCTGTCCCGCGCGTGGGCGGAGGCACGGCCGTTTCCGCACGTGGTCGTCGATGATCTCGTCGCACCCGACACCCTGGCCGGGTTGCTCCAGGCGGTGAGCCAGGAGCCGCACTGGCCGAATCGCGGCGAGATCTACGACTTCATGGCCTCGAACCCCGAGGTCGCGCACCCAACGCTTCAGGCGTTTCAGGCCGAGCTGGGCTCGCCGGAGACGCTCGCGGCCGTGCGCGCGATCAGCGGCCGCCCCGTCGCGACGGTGGATCTGCGCAGCTACGTCTACGTCCCCGGCTCGTATCTGTTGCCGCACGCGGACTCGCGCGTGTCGATCGGCCGCCTCGTGGCCTACGCGTTCTACATCCACACGCAGGGATGCGAGGGCGGCGAGCTCGAGCTGTTCACCTGCGAGATGGCGGACAACGAGGTCGTCCGCGCCACGCCTGCACAGCGGATCGCACCGCGCGACAACCGCATGGTGATGTTCGAGGTGACGAACGCATCGCTGCATCAGGTGCGCGAGGTGCTCGCCGGCAATCGCGTCTCACTGACGGGGTGGTTCCTCGGATGAACTTCGACGAGCTACGCACGGCGTTCCGCGCGCAACGCTGCAACTACGTGATCGTGCCCGGCTACCTCGCCGACGCCGCCGCGGCCAAGCTGCGCGAGGACCTCGCGCGCGCGGCCTTCACCGTGTTCGACGTCCCCGATCGCGGGCACTACGAGATCAACGGCGATCTGGCGATCCCCGCGGTATTCGACGAGCTGCGCGCCCTCGCCGAGCAAGTCGTCGAGCGCCCGCTGGCGCTGGAGCGCGTACGCTGGCAGCGGCTGCGCCACCGGGACTACATGCTGATGAAGGGCGACGCGAAGGAGCGGTTGCCGACCGCGAACGTCGAGGTCACCCTCGACTTCTCCGCCGCCGCCACCGACGGGGCAGAGCTGGTCTACACCGATGGCTACGAGAGCTGGGTGGTCCTCCAGGAGCCCGGCTCGGTCGCCATCGCTCTGCGCGAGCCCTGGCTGTACCGCTACGACCGCTATCTCAACATCGCCGTCGGGGACAAAGTCGTCCACCGGTTGCGCCTCACCCTCACGTAGACTGGCACCTCGTGGCTCGCGTCTTTCTCGTCAACCCACCATCGCCGGAGCCGGTACGCTCACCGCTGCTCTCGTTCTGCCACCTGGCAGCGGCGCTGCGCGCGGGCGGCCACGAGGTCGCGCTTCACGACGCCTCCGCGCCACACGCGCCGCGGTCGCACGCCGAGATCACCGAGAGGATCGCCGCGTTCACCCCGGACTTCGTCGGCATCCACCTGAAGACGCTGCACGTGCAGCCGGCCTACGCCCTCGCGACCGAGCTCGCGGAGCGGTTCGTGCTCGTCGCCGGTGGACCACACGCGACGATCGTCCCCGCCGAGCCGCTCGCACATGGCTTTCGCTGGGTGATCCGGGGAGAGGGCGAGGATGCACTCGTCGAGCTCGCCGACGTGTTCGATGGCAAGCGCACCGCGGGCAGCGTCGCCGGCCTGACGTGGATCGATCACGGCCTCGTGCGCCAGAACCCGCAGCGCCCGTTTGTCTCCGATCTCGATCGCCTGGCGCCACCGCTGTCCGCGCTCGATCTGTTCGATCCGAGCTGGTACGGCACCGCGCCGATTCCGGGCCGCGCATTCCCGCCGGTCGGCATCCTGTCGAGCCGCGGCTGCCCCCAGGCGTGCACGTTCTGCTCGAACGACGTCACGGGCCGCAAGTTTCGCTATCGCAGCGCCGCATCCGTGGCCGCCGAGATCGCCACGCTACGCGACGACTACGGCCTCGGCGGATTCTCGTTCTTCGATGACTCGTTCGCGGTCGGCAAGCGGCGCGTCGCCGAGCTGTGCACCGCCATCGTGCGCCACGCACCCGGCGTGCACTGGACCTGCACGGCCCACCCCGCGCACCTCGATCGCGAGGTGATCGCCGACATGCAGCGCGCCGGCTGCGGCGGCATCGACATCGGCATGGAGAGCGCGGATCCCGAGATGCTGCTTCGCATCGGCAAGGGCGTGACCGTGGAGCGCGTGCTCGACGTGCTGCAGTGGGCCGCCGAGCTCGGCGTCCACACGATCGTCAACTTGATGTTCGGCTGGCCCGACGAGACCGACGCCGAGCTCGACGCGACGATCGGCTTCATGGATCGGGCGGCACCGATCGCCGGTGGGTTCAATGCGCGCGGCGTGGTGGTGCCCTACCCGGGCACCGAGATCTACGAGCGCAACCACGAGCGGTTCGGCTTCACGAACTGGTGGCTCGCCGAGCCGCCCCTGGAGTACGTGCCGTTCCCCACGAGCTGGGACGAAGCGGAGATCATCCGCGCGTACGGCGACGATCCCGCACTCGATCGGAACTTCTTCCAGCACCCGCCCCATCGCGTCGCACGCATCCGCGACGCGCTCGCGCAGAAGGCCGAGCGCACGATGGACATCTCCCTGCGTCGCGCCGGGGTCGCGTCGACGAGAATGGGCGTACCCGCGGCAGGCGCGCGCTAGCCGCCGACGATGACGGTCGCCGAACCCTCGACGAGCTTGCCCGAACCGCCGCAGTGCTTGTCCGCGTCACCGAGGCGATGCGCGGCCTTGCTGTTGATGAACACCGTGCCGCTGCCCGCCGTGGCTTCCCACGTGTTCGAGTTGCAGCAGACCGCGTGCATACCCTTGTCGCCGACGCGCAGCGACGGCATGGCGTTCGTCATCACATCGGGCGAGCCGATGATCGCGGGCCCGATCGCGGGATGCGGACACGCGGGGCAGCCGTGCGCGCAGGCGGGCACCTGCGACTTGTCCATCACTCGTCCTTGAGGCGGCATGGCGATACTCGAAGCTTACTACGGAGCCGCCCCGGGTTCCTCCCCCGGAATCGTCAGCCTTTTCGCGCCCTCAGCCAGTAGGTCCGGTAGCTGACCGTCGACCGGGCGTCCCGCCGCAACGTCCACGGCACCTCGGCCTCTTCGACCATCGTGAACTCCGGCCCGAGCAAGGTGCGCACCTCGGCTGCCGGATCGAGCCCGCCGAACCGCTCGTGCTCTTCCATCACGTGGCTCGCCCACGCAAACGGCGACGACAGGATCACCTCTCCGCCGGGCTTGCACAGCCCCGCGATCACCCGCAGCAGCTGCCGTGGCCGCGCGACCGAATCGAGCAGATTGAGCGCGACCACGCGATCGTAGACCTCGGGGATCAGCGGCGGATCGAGCGCGTCGCCGCACACGAGCTGCCGCCGCCCACCAGCAACCGTGCGATCGCCCGGTGAGATGGTCGCGGTCGCGTAGTGGCGGCCGATCATCCGGCGCGCGAACGCGACGTCCTCACCATCGAGCAACCGGCGCGCCCGACGCACAGAGCCCAGCGAGAGCTCGAGGCCGAGGACGAGGTCCGCGCGCTGCGCGAGCTCGGCGACGATCCGGCCGGCGCTGCAGCCGAGCTCCACCGCCGCCTCGACGTGCGGCAAGGCCACAAGGCGAGCCGCGAACTGCGCCATCGCATACGCGGTCGGGTCCGCCGGCGCCGCGCGATCGCCCCAGTGGGCGTCGAGGTACGTCGAGAGATGCTCGAGGAGGCGTGGATACGGGGCGTCATCGGGACCGTCCACGACCAGGCGTGCCTGCGCCGCCGGATCGAGCTCGTCCTCGACGAAGGACGCCGTCGGATCCGGCAGCACGATCGGAACCTCGTCGACGACGGGATAGCGAAGGCCGCACTCGCAGACCAGCTCGTCGCCGCGGCGCTCGAGCGTCCGCACGTCGAGGCGCTCGGCCGTGCGCGTGCGACAGCCGGGGCACACGAGAGTCAACGCCAGGCTCATGAATGTCTGTGATACAACGCCAGTGTGATGCGTGGCGTGTGGGCGGTTGGTTCGTTGCGCTTCCTGGCGCTGGTCACGGCCGCGGGCGGCCCGTGATCAGCGGTATCATGAGCGTGCGCCGTGCCATGAGAACCCTCGCCGCCACGCTCGTCGTCCTCGCCGCGTGCGGCTTCGAGGCCGGGCATCAGGGACCGCAGGACGCCCCGCTCGCCACGCCCGATGCGCCGCCCGATGCGCCGCCGGGCATGCCGAAGCTGGTGCCCGAGGTCGCGGACTACGGCTCGATCCTTGTCAGCCCGACCGCCGCGACGACGTTCACCGTGACGTCGGCGTCGGCGACGCCTCCGCTCGTGACGGGCATCAGCGGGCCCCAGGCCGCGGACTTCGAGATCGTGACCGATGGCTGCTCGGGCACCGCCCTCCCCGCGCTGTCGAGCTGCACGATGACCGTGCGGTTCGCTCCCCCGGTCGCGACCGGTGCGATGACGGCGACGCTCCGCGTGACGGGCAGCGGCGGCATCGATCTCAGCAGCATGCTGCGCGGTCGCTTCGATGTCGCGGCGAACCTTGTATCGGACGTCTCCGCCCTCCCGTTCGGGATCGTGCACGTCGGCGTTTCGAGCGCGACGCAGACGATCACCGTGCGCAATCCCGGCACGGTGCCGTCGTCGACGCTGGCGATCGTGAAGGCGGGCTCCGATCCGACGGAGTTCCCCATGTTCGACTCGTGCAACGGGATCGCGCTCGCCCCCATGGGCACCTGCACGATCATGGTCGCGTTCGCGCCGAACGGCGTGGGCACGAAGTCCGCGACGATCGCCGGCACCGCGACGACCGGCGGCAGCTTCAGCGTGACGTTCACGGGGACCGGCGAGGCGCTGACCATCGCGACCGTGCCCGCCGACTTCGGCTCGGTGACCACCGGCACCACGTCGCCGTTCACCACGCTGACGGTCACGAACGTCGCCGCGAACGCGGTGGGCCCGCTCGTCACCTCCCTCGCCGGCAATCACCCCGCCGAGTTCGCGTTCGGTGCCAACGCGTGCAGCGGCGTGACGCTGATGCCCGCGCAGACCTGCACGATCGACGTCCAGTTCAAGCCGACGGTGATCGGCGCGCGCAACGGCCTCGTGCGCCTGATGGTCGGCTCGACGATCATCGTCGACGGCATCGTCCAGGGCATCGGCCGGGCACCCGACCCGATCTCGATCAGCCCGACGAGCTTCACCTTCACCGCCACCACGACGGGCCAGACCAGTACGGCGCAGACCTTCACCCTGTTCAACACCGCCACCGTGGGCACCGGCGTGCTCGCGAGCTCGCTCGTGGGCACCGATCCGACGCAGTTCGCGATCGTCACCGCGACCGATACCTGCACCGGCATCGATGTCCCCGGCCCCGGCATGTGCAGCATCGACGTCGTGTTCAAGCCGACGACCACGGGCGCCAAGGCCGCGACCCTGTCCCTGACGTCGACTCCGGGCGGTACGCACACCGCCACGCTGGCCGGCTCGGGCCTCTAGTTATCCGACCATGGCGTCCGCGGCGCGGTGAAGTTCAAGTAGAACCACCAGCCGCTGACGCCATTGTTGATGTCCTTGTCCGATTGGTTCGCAGGGCGGCAGTTGCCCGTGCCGCCGGGCAGGATGTAGCTCAGCGTGTGGCCGCCGACGACGGCGAGGTTCATGGGGAACACGGTCGCGTCCGCATCGGCCTCGGTGACGAAGCCGCGGAGCAGGCCGTTCGTGACCTGGCTCGCCGGGTTGCCCACGTAGGTTGCCGCGATCTTCGCGTCGTGCAGCACGATCGGGACCCCGCCGATGGTCACGGTCACCGTGGTCTGCGTGGACACGAAGCACGGAGACGAGCTCTGCGTGATCGCCGGTGTGTACGGATGCGTCGTGCCCGCGAGCACGCCCAGGCAAGTGCCGGTCGCCTGGTTCGTCGCGGTCAGAAGGATGGGCGGATCCGTGCCCGGGTTGCACATCGTTCCCGCCTGTGGCGCCGTGCAGTCCGCGAAGTGAATCTCGAGCGGCGACATCGCCGTGCCACCCTGGGTCAGCGGACGGAACACGAGCGTCGGCGACAGATCGAGGAAGCCGTCGTTGTTGTTGTCCATCGTGATGTTGTTCGCGAGCTGCTGGTTCACCGCGTTGCCGAAGAAGCTATCCGTGATGTCGTTGCAGCCGATCACGCTGGCGAACGCGTGCGGATCGCGGAGCGCGAGCGTATTGAACCGGAACGCCGTCGGAACGATCGTGCTCGTGCAGTTGTTGCGGCACGCGTCCGTGTTGTTCTGGTTGCCATCGTCGCACTGCTCGGTGCCCTCCCGGACGCCGTTACCGCAGATCGGCGAGCAGTTGTTGTCGTTGGTCGCGTTCGCGCCCGGCGGACAGCAGCCATCGTTGTTCGCGGGCAGCGTGATCGCCGGGAACGTGCACATCGCCGTGCAGGTGGCACCGTTCACGAGCACGTCGCTGGTGCAGGCCACGCCGTCCGAGCAGGTGGTCGGGCAGCGGCCCGCGCCGTTCGTGATCGCCGTGTCGCAGGTCTCGCCCGGATCGACCACGCCGTTCCCACACCCCGGCACGCAGTCGTTGTCGGTACCGGAGGTCGCGCCGCTCGGGCAGCAACCGTCGTTGTTGATCGGCGTCGTGATCGGCGTCGTCGTACAGCGCGCCTGGCAGCTGTTGCCGCTGACGAGCGCGTCGGTGGTGCAGCTCTGGCCATCGTTGCAGGTCATCGGGCACGCACCCGCGCCGGCGACGATCGACGTGTCACACAGCTCTCCCGCTTCGAGCACACCGTTGCCGCACATCGCGGTGCAGTCGTTGTCGGTGTTCGCGTTCGCGCCCGCCGGGCAGCAACCATCGCCGTCCTGCGCCACCGTGATCACCGACGACAGGCACGTCGTGGTGCACTCGGACCCGGACAGCACGTCGGCCGTGCACGCATCGTTGTCGTTGCACGCGGTCGGGCACATCCCGGCGGCGCCGCCGGTGATCGTCGTGTCGCAGGTCTCGCCGACCGAGTCGTCGACGGCACCGTTGCCGCACGTGAAGTGGCAGGCGGAGTCGCACACCGCATCGAGCACGAGGTTGCCGTCGTCGCAGTCCTCGCCGTCCTCGATCGCGAGGTTGCCGCACTTCGCGGTCCCCGGCGTGTCACCCGCATCCGGGATCGCCGCGCTCTTGTTATCTCCGCAGCTCGCAAGAACGAGGGCAACACTGGCCAGGGCGACGATCGTCCGCATCCCCCGAGAGTATCCCCGGCGGGCCGCGACGGGTCAGAACTACGCACCGAGGGGCCGACCGACTTGCGACGATCGTTACTTCTTGTTGCCGGCGGACGAGTACAGCGGGTCCATCGCGGTCGGGGTGGCCTTGTTCTCGGTGACCGAGAACGACTCCGCATCCGACGGGAACGCACCCGTCCGTACGTCGGCGACGTAGTGCGCGATCGCGTCCTTGATGGTCTGCCCGAGCGTGGCGTAGCGACGGACGAACCGCGGCTTGAACGTCTCGTCCATCCCGAGGGCGTCGTAGGACACCAGAACTTGGCCATCGCAGCCCGTGCCGGCGCCGATGCCGATGGTCGGAATCGACAGGGCGGCGGTGATGTCGCGTGCGATATCGGCCGGAATCGCCTCGAGAACGACCGCGTAGCAGCCGGCCTCCTCGAGCGCGAGCGCATCTGCCAGGAGGCGCTCGCGGCCACCCGCATCGCGGCCCTGGACCTTGAAGCCGCCGAGCTGGTGATAGCTCTGCGGGGTCAAGCCGATGTGCCCCATCACGGGGATGCCGGCCGAGACCAGGCGCCGCACGAGGTCGGCGTGAACCGCGCCGCCCTCGAGCTTCACCGAGTGGCAGCCGCCCTCCTTCATCAGCTTGCCGGCGTTCACCATCGCCTGCTCGATCGACGCCTGATAGGACATGAACGGCATGTCGCCCACGACGTGAGCGCGCCGAGCGCCACGCGCGACCGCGCGGCAGTGGTACGCGATCTCGTCGAGCGTGACCGGCAGGGTCGTGTCGTGCCCCTGGATCACCATGCCGAGTGAATCGCCGACCAGGAGCACGTCCGCCCCGGCCTCATCGAGCAGGCGCGCGAACGTTGCATCGTAGGCAGTGAGCATGGCGATCCGCTCGCCCTTCTCTTTCATCTGCCGCAGTGACTGGATGGTGACGCGACGAGGAGTCGTCTGCATTCCGTCCTACCTTTCGAAAACCGGTATGCCGTCTTGAAGTCACGCGCCGGAGAATCCGGCTACGTGCAACTTGGCTACCTTGCTCTCGGTATAACACACCCCGATTCGCCGCAAACCTCGGATCGCATCGCCCCGAAACCACTGCGTTCGCGCGGCAGTCCGGGCGGACTCCCTCTACGCTGTCCGGGCCATGGAGCGGACCGCGAAGCAGGTGATCGTGATGCGCAAGGATCTCAACATGCGCAAGGGCAAGATGATCGCTCAGGGAGCGCACGCATCGCTGCGCGTGATCCTGCGCGCGGGCAGCGCGGATCCGGACGGCAGGACCTACTCGATCGCGATGACGCCACCGATGGCGGCGTGGCTGACCGGGCGGTTCACGAAGGTCTGCGTCTCGGTCGACTCCGAAGCTGCGCTCGATGAGGTCGTCGCGCGGGCCGAGGCCGCCGGCGTCCCCGTCTCGCTGATCACCGACGCAGGGGCCACCGAGTTCCACGGCGTCCCGACCAAGACCTGTTGCGCCGTCGGCCCGGCGTGGGTCGAGGACGTCGACGCGATCACGGGCGGGCTCTCGCTGCTGTGAGCCAGTCCACCGCGGCCGCGCGCAGGTCCGCCTGCGACTTCCCGAGGTCCAGGTCCACGCGCTGGCCCGTGATGGTCTGCAGCGCGCGCGCCGCGTAGTAGCGAACCAGCGGATACGCGTGCGCGAGGTGTGGCGCGAGCGCAGGAAGCGCGCCGCGATCACCCTGCGCCCCGAGGGTCGCGATCGCCACGGCCTGCTCGTGCGGTTTGCCCCGCACGAGCGTGACGCTGATCGAATTGACGCCCAGATCATCGCCGTAGAGCTTCGCGAGCGCGGCCCGGTCGTACGTCGTCTTCCACCACATCTCCATCGTGGCGACGAGCGAGCCCACGCTCTTGTCGGCGTGGCACAGCGCGCACTCGAGAGGGCGATCCGCTTCGACGCGCTTCTTGTCGTTCGGCGACCCGATGCGGTGGTAGCGGGTCAGCGCGTAGTCGAGGCCCATGTTCTTCTTCGGCATGTGGCACCCGATGCAGGCCGTGCCCGGGCTGCCGGTCGCATGGTGCGAGTGCCGGGTGACCTGTGCCTCGGTCGTGTACTGCGCATGGCAAGTCACGCACACGGTATTGCCCGCGGGCGTGGCGAGCGCCGCCATCGCGGCAGGTGCATCCGCGGCATGGGGATCGTGGCAAGTGGTACACGCCATCTGCGAAGCGCAACCGCCGAGCTGGAAGTCGCGCCCCTCACCGGAGTTCGTGGTGCTCCCGCCGGGGTTCTTCGTCCGCTCGCCGCCCTCCCAGGTCCACGGGTAGCGCGTGAACAACACCGTGTGGCACTTCGCGCAGGTCCTGTTGATCCACTGCGCCTTCGTGCCCTGCTGCCCCTTCGGCGGCGAGACGTCGACGAGCGCGCTCTGCACCGCGAACGACGGAAGCCGCGTGGGCTCCGCCGCATGCGCCTTCGCGCCGTTGTGACAGGCCTCGCAGCCGACGCCGAGCTCGACCAGGTGCTTGCCATCGAGGTACTGCTCGCTCGCGGTGGCGGCTGCCGGCAGCACGTCGCGCAGCTTCGACGACGGGGCCGGTGTACCGCCGAGGAACGCGATCTCGTCCGTCAACGCGCGCGCGAGGCCCAGGTCGTCGCGCGACGACGCGGTCCACAGCAGTGATCTCGGGACCAACCGATCCGACACCTTGCCCTGGTAACTGGGTAGCCCCGGCCCGTAGAGCTCGTCGTAGAGCGTGGTCGCGAGCGGCAGCGTGTTGTGGCAGCCGATGCAGTCGGTCGCCCACACCGCGCGTACCGAGATCTCGGGCCGCTCCTTGACCATCACCGAGTAGCCCTTGTACCGCCACGACTGCGTCGCGAACACGTACGTCGCCGGCAGTACGCGCTCCACGCCGATGCCGCTCTCGTCGACCCCGACGAAGTCTTCGCGATAGCGACCACCGACGACCTTCGTCACGCGAAAGCGCGCGATGCCCTTCTCGGTGGTCACGCGCATGTAGCGCGAAGCACCCTGCATCTCCATCGTGCAGGTATCGGCGCCGATCTGGATCGACGCTCCGTCGAACGGCGCCTTGATCGCCGCGGTCGTTGCGTCGCGCGTCATGTTGCGCATCGGCGAGTGCTCCCACGACGACCACTGCGTCGCGTGGCAGTCCTCGCAGGCGCGCGAGCCGGCGTAGTCGCCGCGCAGCACGTTGCTGGCCACGGTCTGCGTCGCGCTCGGCGCCACGCGCGACGGCGTCGATCCGCCACGACACGCGAAGAGCACCGCGAGGACGAGCGTTCGCACGCACCGGTTCTACCTCAGGTGCGAAGCTTGTTCCGCTCCACGACGAGTTGGATGATCTTGTCGCCGCATTTCACACGGACCGCGACGGTGGTCATGCCGCCGCGACCGTAGTGCTCGCGCCGCGCCCGAGCGCTCGACCGGGCGGCGGCGCACGCCGCGCCCCCGGCAAACCGCGCACCTCGGCGATGCCCCCGCGGCATGCGCGGTGCAACTCGTGCGCGTCCATGCGCGGAGATGACAACCATCTGCTCCACAGGCTGATTCGCGAGACGATACGATCCGAGGCGCTGGCACTCGAGTATCCGGCGCGCGAGGCCAGGCGGATCGGGCCGATGCCGCCGATCGAGGCCCTCCAGGCCGTCGCGGACCACGCGATGCTCATGCAGGGGCGGTTCACGATGGTCATCGAAGGCCACGAGGTCGACCGGCAGCTCTCCCCCGGAAGGATCAGCGCCACGCTCGGATCACTGCGGCACCTGATCGTCGATCGCACGGTCGATCCCGAGAGCGCCTATCGCGCCGCGCTCCTCGATCTGCGCCACGGGATGGAGGTCGTGAAGCTCCTCCGCGAGCTCGCACGTCGCGAGATGGTATTCGGCTTGATCCGGTGGTCCGACGACTGGCTGGGCGCACGCCGCACACTCCTCGCGCGCGCGGAAGCACAGATCGGGTGGTTCGCGGAGCTGGAAGCTGTCCAGGAGGAGCTCGCGACCGTCGAGGCGCTAGAAGACGAGTTCGAGCCGACGCCGGTCTCGACCGAGACCGATCTGCGCTAGCTGCGTGGCACGCTGATCGCATCTCGTCGGGTCAGGCACCAACAGGACAGAGTTACCGCTGGAACACCACCAGCTCTACCTCGGTCGTGACGTACCGGACGAAGCGAAGAGCACTGACGATGGCGAGGTCACGTCGAGCGGCTCGTCTGCGAGTGCCGCTATTTCTGATTACGAGCGCGCGGCCATGACGACGAAGTACTGCTCGATCAAGTAGCGCTGCTTCGGGTCGAGCTTCGAACGCTCGGCCATCTCGTCGAGCTTGCGCGGCCACTCACCCGCCGTGTGCTCGCTCGGCAGTGGGGGCGCGTGGCAGCTGCCGCACTTGCGGACCATCAGCGTCCGCCCGTCCTGGAGCTCCGCGAGCTGCACGTTCGCGCGCTGGGCATCCGCCGGGGTTGCCTTCGGCGGCGACATACCGCAGCCGGCGACGGTCGCCGCGAACGCGAGTACAGCCAGGCGCGACATCTACGAACTTGAATATGGATTTCAAATTCGTGGTCGTCAAGCGGTCAGATGGAGATCGAGCCCTTGCGGAAGTCGGTCTTGCGCAAGTGCACGTTAATACACACCGGCCGGCCCGTCTTCGCGATGGCCTTGGCCTCGGCGAGGGTCGCGTCGACTCGGTTCGGATCGGTGAGGATCAAGCCGACGCCACCATAGCCCTCCGCGACCTTGTGGTAGTCGGTGCGGCGCAGGTCGCAGCCGAGCGTGGTGCCGAGGATCTCGACCTGCTCGCGCGCGATCTGGGCCCATGACGCGTCGTTGCCGATGACGGCGATCGGCGCGACGCCGTGCCGCACGTAGCTATCGAACTCGGC
>JAYVLW010000257.1:0-23739 GCA_043759315.1 Myxococcales bacterium | reverse complement strand
CAGGACGAGGCAGGCAAGCCCAGTGAGCCAACGATGCGATGCCACGCCCCAGCATACGCCGTGCGCGTGTCGCCGTGTGTCCGGCGGGTTTGCGGTTCGCCGTGACGCGCGTCCTCACGGCGCGTGCATGTACGGATCGACCTCGCTGTACCGCACGATGTCCGCGAGCGCGTCGGTCGTGCTGGTGCACTGCAAGGTCGGCTCGAACGTGGCGCTCGTCGCATGGTTCGTGATGTCCCAGCCGCGTTGCCCCGGGATGTAGGCGGGGTCGCAATCGAACAACATGCCGGCGAGCGCGGCGCCGCACAGGTTGTATTGCCTGGCCACCTCGAGGAGGTTCTTGCCAGAGGAGTTGCGGGTCTCGCATAGATCGCTGAACACCAGGTGCCCGGCACCCGTGATCCCGACGAGGTCGCGGGGCATCGCCGAGCCCATCCAGGCCGTACTCACCTGCCCGTACGAGACGACCGTGTCGGACTTTCCACCGAGGAACAGCACGCGCTCGAGGCCGGCGGCCGGCTTCGCGACCGCGTTGCCGGCGAGGCTTGTCACCACGCGCACGCCGGGCTTCCCGGTGGCGTTGGCCGCGGCGCTTCCGCCCGCGGAGTGACCGGCGACGCCGACGCGACCGGCGTCGACCTTGCCGGCGAGAAACCCGAGCTGGCCATCGGGTGCCGCGAGGGCCGCCAGGATCGCGTCGACATCGCCGGAGAGGTTCTGCGTGCCCGAAGGATCATCGGGACAGAACTGGGCGAGCAAGTCTCCGAGCATCAGGCCGGGATGATCGGCAGCGACGACGACGAACCCGCGGCTGGCCCAGTGCACGGTCTGGTGGAGTGACTGGTGGCGAAACGCCGCGGTGCCGTGCACGAACACGATCACCGGGAACGGGCCGTGATCGGGGTCGATCGGCAGATCCTGGAAGCAGTCGCAGTCCTGCCACGTGTTGTCGGCATCCGGAATGATCGCGCGCTGCGACGGATTGAGCGCCTGACGGATGTCGTAGCGTAGCGGCGGTTTCCCCGCGTCCGAGCCAACGGCGGCCGGGTACCAGACCTCGACCTTCAGCCGGCCGATGGTCACGGTCTTCGCGCCCACCGGCCACGGCCCCGGCTTCGCGGGATCAGCCGGATTCGCGAGAAGGCGCGCGCCATCGCAGCCGAGCACATCCTTGCCAGCGGGCGGCGCGGTCGAGTCTCCGCAGCTCGCGACAAGGAACAGCCACAGCGATGCCAGGTTCCCCAGGGGTGACATGCGCGGGACGGTACGACTGGAGAGTGTAACTGTCTAGTCAATTGTGCGAACACGCGCGAGCTTCACCGTCAGCGGCCAGCGGATGTCGCGGCGCTCGCCGTCGGGCCAGATCGCCGCGAGGGCATCGGCGACCGCCGCCAGCGGCTGGGTTCCGCGCGCGGCGACGAGCTTGACCGTCGCCGACCACGTGGTCAGGTAGCCCAGGAGCTCGTCGCGCGTCCACGCGGCGGTCATCTCGACGGGGGGCGCCGGGACGGTGGGCCACGGAAGGATGAGATCTCGATAGCCGTTCTCGACATGGACGCGCTCGGGGGGCCAGTACGGCGCCGCATCGCGATGGTAGTACGCGGCGATGATCGCATCCGCGCCCGCGTCATCCACGACCAGGATGCCGTAGCTGACGAGCGCCACCAGCGCGTCGGGCGCGGCGACGCGCGCGACCTCGGCCAGGAAGGCCGGCCAGGCGAACCAGTGCGCCGCTTGCGCCGCCACGACGAGCGCGATCGAGCGGGGTGGGAGGCTGCTCGCCTCGGCCGGTGCGCATCGGTACTCGACCCCCGGTGCGGGTGTGGCCGCGGCGAGCTGCGCCTGCGAGGGATCGGTGGCGATCACCTGGACGAACCGCGCCGCGAGCGCGACCGACAGCTGCCCGTTGCCGCAGCCGACGTCCCAGGCCGTGCCGTGCGGGGCCCGGTCGGCGAGCACTTCGACGAGCTCGGGCGGGTAGTGCGGGCGATACGCCGCGTAGCGCGCCGCGATCGTCGAGAAGTGGTCGGCGAAGGCCATGCTCGCTTTGGATGCCGCGAGTGACGATCCGGTCGCTCGCTACCTGGCGACCCGGTCGGGAACGATGTCGGGAGCGACGAACGAGGTGACCGAGACCAGCCGCTCGCGAACGCGCTCGACGAGCTCGTCGGAGTGAAATGGCTTGAGCAAGACGTGGCTGGCGCACGAAGCCCAGAACCGCGCGTCACTCTCACGTCGCATGCGCGTCGTGAACAGGAACCGTTGATCGCGCTCGAGCTGCCGGACGCGGCTCACCAGATCCGTTCCGTCCGGTTCGGAGAGCGTGACGTCGGTGATGAGCAGGTCGAACTGCGCGCCACGTTGCAGCATGGACAACGCGTCGTGCGCCGCGGCGATCTCGCAGACGTCGTAGTCGGCACGCCGGAGGACGCGTGTCATCGCCGACCGCACCAGATCATCCTCGTCGACGATGAGAATGGTGCCGCGCGCGCACCGGCGATCAGCGTCGGAAGCGATGTTCGCGAGTGCCGTGGTTGGGCGCATGTTCAGGGAATCGCCCGATCCTGGACGTGGTTAAGGGCGCCGTTCGTCTCCCGGCCGGGCGGACCGCCCAGCTGCTACGATGCGCCAGGTGGAGAGGGATGTCCTGCGTGGAGCCATTCCGGCGGGGAGAGCCCTCGGAAGCCGGATCGAGGAGATCCTCCGGTCGCGGCTGACGGCGGTGTGCATCGCGATCCTCGTCGTCATCCCGCTCCCGCTCGTCTACACGCTGTTTCTTTACCCGGCGCCGGTATCGTCGGTGTTCGGCGGCTTGGTCTGGGTGAGCGCACTGGTGATGAGGTGGAGGGCGCGCACGGATCGGCTGCCCCCGGGCCACTCCGGCCTCTACATGTTCGGTCTGTGGGTGCTCTGCCTGTCGGCCACGGTCGCTGTGTTCGAGGCCTATCACGATCCGATCTGGGCGGCGATGGTGCTGTTGCTGCTCGCCTCGCAGGGTGCGATCCAGCTGCAGCTGGGGTACTTCCTCGCCGCCGATCTCATCGGAGGCTTCGCATGGTTCACCATGCAGGCCAGCGAGCACGGCGGCATCAGGTGGATCGATCTCGTGGCGTTCTCCGTCGCGACCACGCTCGGGGCGTTGAGCTTCGTCATCGGCCGACGCTACGTCGAGGAGCTCGAGTCGCGGACGCGCGCGGTCGCGGTCGCACTCGGCGAGGCACGCCAGGCGCTGGCCGAGCGCCACGATGCAGAGGCCGAGAGAGAGCGCCTCCGCGCACAGTTCGTCGACGCGCAGAAGCTCGAGGCCGTCGGAACGCTCGCAGGTGGTCTCGCGCATGACGTCAACAATCTGCTGACCGGCATCCTCGGACTCGCGCAGCTCGTGCGCGACGAGACGAAGGGGCAGGCCCGCGACGACGTCGATCAGATCATCGCGACCTGTAACCGCGGCGGACAGATGACCCGCAACCTGCTCGGATTCTCGCGCCGCGGGCAGTACCGCCGCGAGGTGGTGCACCTCGAAGACGTCGCCGCGCACGTCGCCGCGCTTCTCGATCGGACCGCTCCCAAGCGCATCCGGGTCCGCCTCGAGCTCGATGGAAACCTCGACGTGGACGGTGATGGCGCGCAGCTCAGCCAGGCGCTGCTGAATCTCTGCCTGAACTCGATCGACGCGATCGCCGGCGACGGGCAGCTCGTGATCAGCGCACGAGGCCTGTCCACCGACGACCCGCGACCGGCCACGCTGGGGTTACCACCCGGGAGCTACGTCAGCCTCGCCGTGCGAGACGATGGCGCCGGCATGGACGAGGAGACGGCGCGCCACATCTTCGAGCCGTTCTTCACCACGAAAGGTCCTGGGAAGGGCACCGGGCTCGGGCTGGCGATGGTCTACGGCACCGCTCGCGCCCACGGCGGCCAGGTGGCCGTGACGAGCACGCCGGGTACGGGGACCGAGATCGTGCTGCTGCTGCCCGCGATGGCTACCTCCAGCGAGCAAGGTGCTGGCGCCGCCACCGGCGACCGAAGCGTGGCGACGTCCACGCCGGCGGCTCGCATCGCGGGGCGGCTGCTCGTCGTCGACGACGATCCCGTCGTGCGCAGCATGGCAAAGCGGCTGCTCTCGCGCCATGGCTACGAGGTCGACGTCGCCGAGAACGGTGCAGAGGCGGTCAGGATCTACCCGCAGCGCGCGTACGCGGTGGTCATCCTCGACATGTCGATGCCGGTGATGGACGGTGGAGCGTGCTTCCACGCGCTCCGCGAGCTCGATCCGGACGCCCGCATCGTCCTCGCCTCCGGGTACGCGTTGCAGGAGGAGACGCGGCGGTTGCTCGCCGCCGGCGCCCTCGGCTTCCTCAACAAGCCGTACGCACTCGCGACGCTGTTATCTGCCGTGAAGTCCGCCGCGCAGGGGCAACGGGTGCCCGCGCTCGCCGAGTCGTCCTAGCGGTAGCGGCCCTGGAAGCCGAGGCCGAGCTCGAGCTCGAACCGCATCCATCGCGAGAACGTGGCGGTCTCACCGAGGTAGACGTAGAAGCCGTACGCCTTCTCGAGATCGAACCACAGGCCATTCATGTTGCGCACGCCGAAGTCGTTCCCGCGGCCCACGCCGGCGGCGTCCTTGTAGCCGGCGAAGTCGAACACGAGCTGGGCCGTGGTGAACAGCTTGCTCGACTTCGAGTCGCTGAAGAAGAAGCGCGCGCCCGGCGAGAAGTGCAACATGCGCGGGCCGGCGGCGCTGGTCTGCGGGGTCTGATGGAAGTCGGTCTCGAGGCCGAGGCGGAGCTCGCCGAACAGATCGATCCGGCGCGCGATGCCGTAGCCGAGCTCGATGTCGAACGCGAACGGGGCGCGGCCCGTGCACACCGGCGCGTTGCCGGTGCTGGTCGAGCTATCGGTCGCGCCGCAGTAGTCGGTCTTCTCGTAGGACACGATCGCGCGCATGCCGATCGCTGCCCGGAGCGAGATCTCGAACATGCCCTTGTGGGACAGCGTGTCGTGAACCGGCCGGCTCGGCGCGGGTGGCGGCGGCGCCTCCTTGGCCGGCGCGACGTCGTCGGCGAACGCTCGGGACGTACCGAAACAGACCACCAGCGCCGTGACCACGATGCCTCGCATCGAGCGACACGCTATCACGAGCTGGAGGTAGGTCCTCGCACCAGGGCGCTACGTGTCGCCGGTGACCGCGAGCTGCCACGGCTGCGACGCATCGCACGCACCGGCGATGGGTCGTACCTCGATCGAGACGGTGCGGCCATCGTCGCTACCGTTCGAAACCGAGCCCTCGCCCCAGATGATGTACGTGCTGTCGGTCGTGCCGGTCGTCGTGAGCGTGCCCGAGGGAGTGGTGCACTCGACGACATCGCTGCCGGTGTTGACGTACACGAACACGTCGTAGTTGCTGGCCGCCGGCGAGGTCAGGCGGATGGTCGCCGAGAGCTTGATGCCGAACACGCCGCTGTCGTCCTCGGTGACGCGCACCTTGTACCAGGCGGACTGGTAGCCGCTGGCCGTGCGCATCGCGGCGCCGGTATCGCCGCTGACCGAGCCGAGATCGATCGCGGTCTGGCAGGTCGCGGCGGTCGCGCACACGCTGGATGCTCCGTCGATCATCGCCCCGTCGATCGCCGCCGGCCCATCGACTGGCTTGCTCGCATCGGCCGCGCCGGCGTCACCCGGACCGCCTCCACCGGCTTTCCCGGCCTCTGCGCACGCCCCGCCGAGCAGGGCCGTTGCAACGAATCCGAGGTACCAGCGGGTCCGCACAACCCGACGGTAACACGTGGCCTCCCGGCGCCCCCAGCGCTACCTTCCCCCGGTGGTACGGGATCCCCGGTCTGGGCTGACGCGGCGCCGCCTCCTGGGCGGTGGGATCGCCGCCGCGCTGATGGCGCTGACCGGCCGCCGCGCGGGTGCGATCGGGCCCGCGGCAAAGTTCAAGTTCGGGCAGCTCCAGCTCGGCGCCGGCACGTCGTGGAACCCGCGGCCGAACGCGCTGCGCCGGATCGGCTGGGAGATCGAGAAGCGCACCTCGATCGATGTCGAGCTCGAGCCCGCGCTCGTGACGCCGACCAGCGACTCGTTGCACGAGACACCGTTCCTCTATCTTGCGGGCGAGCGCGAGATCGAGCTGCCGAGCGCCGCCGGCATCGAGGGTCTGCGGCGGTTTCTCACGTTCGGCGGGTTCTTGCTGTTCGACTCTGCCGAGGGCTCCACCGATGGCGCGTTCGACGGCTCGGTGCGCAAGCTGATGGCACAGGTCCTTCCGCCCGTCGGCACCCAGAAGGGTCTGGAGATCGTGCCGAGCGACCACGTCGTCTACAAGTCGTTCTACCTCCTCGACAAGCCCCTCGGCCGCCTCTCGATCCAGCCGGCGATGGAAGGCGTGGTCCGTGATGGCCGGCTGGTCGCCGTGTACATCGCGAACGATCTCGGCGGCGCATGGTCGCGCGATGACTTCGGCAACTACGACTTCCGCTGCGAGCCCGGCGGCGAGCGGCAGCGCGAGCTCGCGTTCCGCATGGGCGTGAACATCGTGATGTACGCGCTGTGCCTCGACTACAAGGCGGATCAAGTGCACGTGCCGTTCATCATGAAGCGGCGGCGCTGGAAGCCCGATGACGGTGCGCAGGCTCCGACGCTGCAGCTGACGCCCCCGAGCAAGAAGTGAACATCGTCCTGTTCTCCTCGCTGGTGCGCTACGGCCTCGCCGCTGCGTTCGTCGTGCTCCTGATCGCCACGGTGCTCGCGGTGCGCTCGGGGCGCGGCGGCCTCGGGGCCGCACTCGGCGTGGCGGCGCTGCTCTCCGGCGGTGCGCTCGCCGCCGAGGCGCTGGTCGCCCTGACCGTACGGCTCGCGGCCCCGGGTGCAACGGACTTCAACGAGTACCGATGGGTGATGCTCGCGCCGTGGGGCCGCCTCGGCCTCGCGCTCGGCGGCGCGGCGGTGATCGGCATCGTCGGATTGTCGTGGCGCGCGACGCGCGGCGCCCCGGCGTGGCGCCGCGCGACGATGATCGGCCTTCGGGCGGGTGCCGCCGTGGGGGCGCTCGTCGTGTTCCTCGAGCCAGCTGTCGAGCTGCGGCAGGTGGCGCGCGAACCGAATCGGATCGCGATCCTGATCGATGACTCGAAGTCGATGGCGCTCCGCGAGACGCCCGATGGTCCGACCCGGATCGAGCGCGTGCGCCAGCTGATCGCGAATTCTCAGGGCGCGCTCGCCGGCTGGGAGCTGAACCACAAGATCGACTACTACACGTTCTCCGAGACGCTCGCCGCGACGACGCCGGCAGCACTCGCCACGGATCTCGCGGTCGGCAAGGCCACGCTGATCCGCAAGGCGCTCGAGTCGATCCGCGGCCGCTACGAGGGCCGCGATCTCGCGGGCGTGGTGCTGATCTCCGACGGCGCGTCGACCGGCGGCTTCGACGAGGACTCGGGGGATGGCGCCGTACGCGACTTCCTGCGCTCGCTCGATACGCGCGTCCACACCGTGTGGGCCGCGCGCCCGGGGCTCAAGGATGTCTCCGTCGCGAAGGTGATGGCCGACGAGTTCGCGTTCGTGCGTACCGTGATGCGCGTCGACGCCGTGATCCGCACGACCGGCCTTCCGGCGCGCCAGGTGCCGGTGACGCTCTCGACCGATGGCCAGCCGCTGCGCCAGAAGCTGGTCGACTTCCCGGCGGGCGAGAAGGAGATCACGGTGACCTTCGAGGTCACGCCGCTGCGCGTGGGTCGCTACGTCTACGAGGTCTCCGTGCCGGTCGCCCCCGACGAGGCGGTGACGAGCAACAACACGCGCAGCTTCGTGGTCCGCGTGATCCGCGACAAGACCCGCGTCCTGCTCGTCGCCGGTCAGCCGACGTGGGACGTGCGCGCGCTGCGGCAGATGCTGAAGAGCAACACGAACGTGGATCTGATCAGCTTCTTCATCCTCAGCACGCAGGACGACGTGTCGCTCGTGCCGAACGACGAGAAGTCGCTGATCCCGTTCCCCACGCGCGAGCTGTTCGAGCAGCAGCTCCTCAGCTTCGACCTCATCATCCTGCAGAACTTCGAGTTCATGCCGTATGGCATCGGCGACTACCTCGAGAACATCCGCAGCTACGTCGAGGGCGGAGGCGGGCTCGCGATGCTCGGCGGTGCCGTGTCGTTCACGTCGGGCGGGTATTTCGGCACGCCCGTCGCGGCGGCACTCCCCGTCGAGCTCTACGGTCCGTTCGACAGCGGCCCCGTGCTCGACACCATGAAGTTCAGCCCGCAGCTCACCGACGCCGGCGCGATGCATCCGGTGACGTCGCTGCGCTACGCCGCCGAGGACAACCTCGCCACGTGGAAGTCGCTGCCACCCCTCGAGGGCGTCAACCTCGTGGCAGGCGCCAAGCCCGACGCCGTGGTGCTCGCCACGCATCCGCGGCTGAAGACCAAGGGCGGAAAGCCGATGCCCGTCATCGTCGCCACCGACTACGGCAAGGGCCGCTCGCTCGCGGTGACCACCGATACGGTGTGGCGCTGGGGCTTCGTCGCGGCGGCGCGCAACGGCGACAACGGCCGCCAGTACACGAAGTTCTGGGAGAACGCGATGAGCTGGCTGATCCAGGACCCAGCGCTGCGCAACCTGCACATCGACAGCGATGCGGTCGAGTACGCACCGTCGCAGCCGGTGCGGGTCGCCGTGCGCCTCCTCGGTCGCGACTACCAGCCGTTGCCCGGGGGCGTGGTCTCGCTCGTGGTCAAGCGCGGCGCGGACCCGGCGACGGCCGAGCAGGTCGCCGCGGCGAAGATCACGGTGGCGGACGATGGCACGATGGTGCACGAGCTGGGCGGCCTGACTCCCGGCGTGTATCGCGCCTTGGCCCAGGCCACGATCGGTGGTCGTCAGGTCGAGGCCTCCGATATCTTCCTGGTCCGCGAAGGTGGCACCGAGCTCGATCGCCCCGTCGGCGATCCGACGACCCTCGAAGCGATCGCGAAGGCGACGGGCGGCTCCTCGCTCGGCGCCATCGAGACGCTCCCCAGCGACCTCGAGCTCGATCCGCCGCGGATCGTGCGGGTCGATCGACGCACCGATGTCGAGCTGTGGAGCCGCCCGGGCCTGTTGTTTCTGGTCATCGGCCTCCTCGGTCTCGAGTGGCTCTTGCGCCAGCGAAGCGGCTACTTGTAGAAGGAACCACGCATGGCGCTCTCCATCGACAGTCTCGTCACGGATCTGATGTTTCAGGGCAACGCGGCCATCGATCAGGCAAAGCTGATCGAGGGCCTCGGAGGGCAGGACGTGCTCGAGAGCAAGCAGCTCCTCGACGTGGATCGCCTGGATCCGCGCGCCGAGATGGAGCTGTCACCATCGATGCCGTTCCGCCGGCGTGGCGAGCGGCGCCTGATGATCATCGACGACAAGGCGATCGTGCCGCGCGAGGATCCCCAGGCCGATCCGATCATCAAGACTGACCTGCGCCCCGCGAAGGAAGCGCTGATCGCCACCTGCAACGCGCTCCCGATTCGCCTCGGCCGCCTGTTCTCGCTCGGGACCTGGGGCGACGCCGTCCTCGTCGCCCGCACGGCGCGCGATCTGCGCGGCATCGCACTCCTGCCCTACGCCCTCGATCCGCAGGTCGACGTCGACGGCAAGCGCCGCCAGACGCCGCTGTCCCAGAAGGAGTTCGAGACGAAGATCCTCGCGTTCGAGAAGCGTCTCGACGAGCTCGACGAGGAGCAGATCATCGCTGGCCTCACCGGCGTCACGTTCGAGCGACGCGGAGATCTGCTGATCGTCGACGTGCTCGAGCCCGATGGCACCTGGGACCAGCGCAAGTCGATGCTGCTCGAGACCCAGCTCTCCGCGATGGAGCGGTTCTCGTTGCTGCCGGGCGCGCCGCAGCCGAAGGGCCCGGCCGCCGGCAAGGACAATGGCAAGCCCGCCGCGGTTGCCACGCCGGCGAAGGCGAAGCCGGTCGAGCCGCCGGCCCCGCCGAAGGAGGAGCCGAAGGGCCCGCCGATCAGCGCCCGCGAGGTCGATGGCGCCGTGGTGCTCGTGTTCCCGGCGGAGCGCTTCGATCTCGAGGTCGCCGCCGCGCTGGGCAAGCGCGACTGGGACCACGTCGTGCGCCGCTCCGATAACTTCCCCGGGGCGATGCGCGACCGGATTCACCGCGACGGCGCGGGCTGGATCGCGCCGCTCGAGTTCCTCTCCGAGGTGTTCGTCGATGGCAAGCCGCTGACCAAGGCGGACTTCGAGCGCGACTCGCAGAAGCTCGAAGGCTTGAAGTCTCTCGACGTTCACTTTCCTCGGTTCGGGCCGGTGACGCTCCTCGAGATCACCGGCAAGGGTCGCTTCGTCACGACCATGAGCGGCGTCGAGCAGGCAGCGAAGCTGGTGGCTGGCTGATGCGGCGCGCGCTCGCGCTCGCGGGAGTCGCCGCGCTCGCTTCGACAGCGAGCGCCGACGATGACTTCGGCAAGGTGAGCGTGATCTTCGCGCGCGGGACGTCGCTGTACCGCGTGGATGCGAGAGGGAAGGGCGAGACCGAGATCGCCACGCTCGCGGCGAAGGCCGCCGTGCGCGCCCTGCGCACCGATGCCGAGGGCAAGGTCCTGCTCGTCGATCTCGGCGGCAAGTGGTCGTGGCTCCCGCTCGATGGCTCGACGAAGACGCTCGTCGATCTTCCGTGCGCCGATGGCCCGGCGCAGCTCACCGAGGATGCCGAGCTCGTGCTGTGCCGCAACGCCACGGGCGGCTCGCTGATCGTCAGCGTGAAGGACGGCCGCACGCGTCCCGTCGACGTGCCCACGGTGGGCGCGCGCATCGTGGGTGCGCCGCCGGAACGCCGCATCGTGTGGGCCGACAAGACCGGCATCTGGGCCGCGCCGACGAAGGACAAGGACTTCAAGCCGAAGCAACAGGTGGCCGGCCAGGCGCCCGTACGCTCGTTCCTGCCGAGCCCGGACGGTACGCGCGCCGTCGGGGTCTATGGCGACAAGGTGTTCACGAGCGTGAAGGACACCAAGCCTGCCGAGGTGCTGATGGGCTTCGCGCTCGACGGCCAGGCCGCGCGCCGCAAGCTGAACAAGAGCGGCGTGCCGATCGAGTGGTCGCACGACGGCAAGTGGCTGCTCGTCCAGGACGGCGGGAGCGCCTGCCTGGTGATGGCGAACGGCGGTCAGTACAAGTGCTGGAAGGGCTACACCGGAGCCTCGATCGCGAGCGACGGCCGCTTCGGTCTCGTGCTCGGCAACCGCGACGGCAGCAAGAAGCAGAGCGCCGCGCCGACGAAGAAGAAGGGCAAGAAGGCGCCGACGAAGAAAGATGCAGAGCCGACCGACGAGCCCGAGAGTGCCGAGGGCGCGCAGGGTGGTCCGATCGATGACGTCGAGGTGGCGCCGCCGAGCGGCCCTCTGGCCCTCTACCGCACGCGGCTCGACGGCGCGTTCAACGATCCGCCTGCCTTGATCGTGAAGGTCGTCGACGGCGCCGCCGTGTGGGTCCCAGCCCCCGCGGCTCCTGCGCTCTGACCAACGCTAGTCGCGCGCGGCGCGGAGACCGAGGTAGCCGATGCCCGCGAGCGCGCCGAACTTGAGCAGCGGGCTGGTGCGGATGCGCATTGCGAGGTAGCCGAGGCCGAACGCGATCGCGACGGCCTTGACCGGCGCCCCCTCGATGAAGGAGGACGCCTTCTTCATGACGGCGGCGCCGTTGTCCGAGATCGACTGACTCATGTCGCCGACGCGGCTCTTGATCGAGTCGACGGTCTCCTTGCCCCGATCGACAAACGCGGACACGTCCTCCTTGAGATTTGCAGCGGTCTCCCGGAGGGATTCGACGTTGTCCTTGACGGTGGTGTTCTCGTTCATGGAGGTCACGAGAAGCATGCGCTGTGCCGGCAGACGACTCGCCCGTGCGTCTCGAATCGGCTGCGCGCTGTGCGCCGGTGCCCGCGGTGTGCTCTGCGGGCCCGGCATCTTCGCCAGGCGCCCCGAGTCGCGGTACACAGTTGGTTCGATGTCTTACCGGCTGCTCGCGCTCGACCTGGATGGCACGCTGCTGCGCAGCGATCAGCAGGTCGATGCCGATGACGTCGCGGCGATCCGCGAGCTGCAGCGCGCCGGCGTCACCGTCACCATCGTCACCGGGCGCCTGCAATCGGGCTCGCTCGGCGCTGCGGCGGCCTGCGCGATCGAGGGTGTCATCGCCTGCGCCGAAGGCAGTCACCTCGTCGAGCTGGCATCGAACACGACCGTCGCGCATCACCCGATGGAGCTCGAGGTCCGGCGCGTGCTGCGCGACACGGTCGGCGCGCACGGACTGGCGGGTTTCGTGTTCGATTCGCAGGGCATCCACCACGATCACGCGGGCGCGCCCTACGCGGGCTATGTCCGCACGTGGTCGCCGAACGTGCGCGTCGTCGAGGAGGAGCTCGCGTGGCAGACCGAGCCGATCGCCGCGGTCGCGATCGGCGATCGTGATCAGGTGGAGGCGGCGCACGCGGTGCTCCGCGGCCATGCGGATCGCCTGTTCTCGGTCAGCTTCGCTGTGAGCCACTGCCCGGGCAAGTACGCGGTGCTGGTGCGGGCCGCGGGACCGACGAAGGGCACCGCGCTCGCCGAGCTGTGCCGCAGGATCGGCTGCTCCACGCGCGAGGCCGTCGCGATCGGCGACTGGGTGAACGACGTCCCGATGTTCGAGGTCGCCGGCCGCTCGTTCGCGATGGGCGGCGCCCCCGATCACGTCAGCGACATGGCGACGGATCGCCTCGAGCGGATCGCCGGGACCGGTGGTGGGATCGCCGAGGCCGTGCGCCGCGCCTGGGGATGATCGACCAGCGCAGTGTCAGCTTCCCGGCACTCGGTGCCAGGAACCGCTAGCAAGTACAACAAGTTGCCAGGTGGTCGGACCGTGGCACCGATGCTGCTCTATCTCCGAGCATGCGTCGCTCCGTTGCTCCCGTCCTGGTCCTCGCCGCCCTCGTCGCTCCCGCTGCCGCCCAGCCCGGCGTGGAGGAGACCCCGCCTCCTGCGGCGCCCGCCCCGGTGACGCATGACTGGAGCGAGGTCTCGCACATCAACGGCACGCCCGTGCCCGTGGGCGAGCGCGGCGACTACCTCGTCGCGACCCCGAAGAAGTTCAACATCGCGACCAACCCGATCGGCTGGCTCGCGGGCTTCTACGGCATCTCGTTCGCCGCCGCGGTCAGCGAGAACATCACGCTGCGTGGCAACCTCGAGGTCTTCAACTACGAGTTCTTCGGCAAGACCGAGGGCTACGAGGTCGCGCTGAGCGCGCCGATCTACCTGCGTCGCGCGTTCTCCGGTCCGTTTCTCGAGCCGGGCATCATCTATCAGCAGACGATGGATACGCCGTGGGACCTGTTCGGCGACGGCGATCCGCCGATGGCCGTGGCGCACACCTACGTCGGGCCCGAGGTGTTGTTCGGCTGGCACTGGACGTTCGACTCCGGCTTCAACATCGCGGCCGCGATCGGCGTCACGCGTAACCTGACGGCGGAGACCACCGATCCCGACGGCTATGACGACGGCAGGCACGATCCGATGCCCACCGGTTACGTGCGCGTCGGCTACGCGTTCTGAGATGATGGGCGTGGGTGGCAGCGGGCAAGAAGCGCCGGTACGGTAAGCACGATGGTGTGCCCGCGCGGCGCTACGTTCTCGCGCCGATCGCGCGGGGTGAACCGCTCGCGGGGTCACTGCTCGTCGAGCCAGCGTGGGATGGCCACCGCGTGCTGGCGACGCGGGAGGGCGAGCGCGTGCGGCTCGTCGCCGCGGATCATCGCGACTGGACATCGACGTTCCCTGCGATCGCGCGGGCGCTCGAGAAGCTCGGCGCAGGCCCCCTCGTTCTCGATGGCGTGATCTGCGTGCTCGATGCGCGCGGTACGCCGTCGTTCGAAGATCTGCGGGCGCGCGTCGCGGCAGGTCCCGTGACCATCGCGGTGCTCGTGTGCTGGGACCTGCTCGCACACGGCGACGAGGATCTGCGCCCGATGCCACTGCGCGAGCGTCGCGCGCGGCTCGTGGAGCTGCTCGCGGGCGGGCCGTCCGCGGTGCTGGTATCGACAGGGCTCGACGGCGAGCTCGATCGGGTGCAGCGCGCGGCGGCGGCGCTCGGGATCCGCGGCGTGGTGGCGCGCTCGCTCGACGGATCCTACGCGGCGCCGTGGCGCGCGCACGGCGAGCTCGAGTGGCCCCGCAGCCTGTCGCCGCCGCCGCCGCTGTCGAACGCCGACAAGGTGCTGTATCCGCGCGATGGGATCTGCAAGCGCGACATCGTCGGCTACTACCGCGACATCGCGCCTGCGCTCCTGCCGCACCTCGCGGATCGGGCGGTCGTGGTCCAGCGCTGGCCCGACGGTATCGACGAGTTCGACTGGTACCAACACCGGATGCCGCCCCGCGCACCGGACTACCTTCGCGCGCAGCTCGTCGACGGCATGCGGCGGATCGTCATCGAGAACGCGGACGCGTTGCTGTGGATGGCGAACCAGGCCGGGCTGACGTACCACTCGTTCGCGAGCAGGATCGCGTCGCTGTCCGAGCCCGACTACGCCATGATCGATCTCGATCCCGGCGATCGCTCGACGTGGTGGACGGACCTCGTCGACGTCGCGCTCGGCGTGCGCAGCGCGCTCGAGCTGCTCGAGCTCCCGAGCGTGGTCAAGACCAGCGGGCAGCGCGGCCTGCACGTGCTCGTGCCGCTGGCCGCTGGCCACTCGTTCGCGCAGGCGGAGGAGCTCGCGCGCGGGATCGCGACGCTGCTGCTCCGGCTCGTGCCCGACAAGGTCACGGTCGAGCAGGACAAGGACAAGCGGGCTGGGCGGCTGCTCGTCGACCACAAGCAGTTCGTTGCCAAGACCCTCGTCGCGCCGTACTCGCTGCGCGGTGCGGATCGCGCGCCGGTGTCCACCCCGATCGCCTGGGCCGAGGTCTCGCCCGCCCTCGATCCTCGCGCCTTCACGCTGCGCAGCGTGCGGGCGCGCGTCGACGCGCTCGGCGATCTCGCTGCACCTCTCCTCGCGGGTACGGCGCGGCTCGAGCGGGCGCTCGCGCAGCTCCGCGAGCGACGCTAGCGGTCACTGCGGCGCATCACCGAAGTCACACGCGGACAGGCCGGGGCACACGTAGTCGAACGAGCCCTTGATCGTGATCTGCTTGTTTCCCGGGACGACCTTGCCGGCGACGTCGACCGTACCCGCGATGTGCCGGTTGTCGAGCGCCGTAACGTCCACCGTGCCGGTGGCATCCGACATCGTGGCCTGACCGAAGGCGATCATGACGCTCGCGCCATCGCTCTTCCCCTTCGCGAACTTGAACGTTTTGGGGGCGAACGGCATGCCATCGAGCTTGCCGCCGCCGGGCAATAGCTGGAACCGGAACTTCTCGCCGCTGCAGCTGATGACGTAGCCGTCGACGCCCATCATGTTCCTGCGCTCCTCGGGTGTGTACCAGTAGGAGACGTTCGTCGCGGCCTTGCCGCCGGGTGCGGTCTGCTCCGCGGTGATGCCGCCCGCGACCGTGAGCGTGCACTTGCCGAGATCCGCGGGCGGAGCGGCCTTCTTCTTCGGGGGCGGCCGGACGGGGGCGTTCGCGCGGTCGACCTCGGCTTGCGGCTTCTCTTTGGTGTAGTCCTCCTTCTTTTCGGGGCAGCCGGAGAGGACGAGGAGGATCGCCACAAGCTTGCGCATGGTGCCGACAGTACCAGCCGCCGGCCTTATACTGAGCCAGCCTTGCACCTGAACGAGTTGCTCGACGTCATCTTCCGATGGGCGCACCTCATCGCGGGGATCATGTGGGTCGGGAACTCGATGCTGTTCAACTGGCTCGATCGAAATCTCGAGAAGGTTGCCGGCCAGGCGAAGCTCTCCCAGGGCAAGATCTTCATGGTCCACTCCGGCGCGTTCTACGACGTCGAGAAGAAGCTGCTCGGCCCGGGGGAGATGCCGAAGATCCTCCACTGGTTCAAGTGGCAGAACTTCTCCACGTGGGCGACCGGCATCTGCCTGTTCGTCATCGTCTACTACCTGAACGGCGCGGGCGGCCTCGTCGATCCCAGCGTGCATGACGTGGATCGGACCGTCGCGGTGGCGATGTCGATCTCGATCATCTTCGTGGCCTGGCTCGTCTACGACGCGCTGTGGAAGATGCTCGGCGAGACCAACCCGCGCGCCGCCGGCATCGTCTCGATCGTCCTGTTGTTCGCCTCGATCTTCGGCTTCGCGCAGTTCTTCAGCGGCAAGGCGGCATACATGCAGACCGGCGTGGTGATCGGCACGCTGATGACCGGCAACGTCTGGATGTGCATCGTGCCGTCGCAGCACGAGCTGGTGAACGCGACCAAGCAGGGTCGCGATCAGGACCCGTCGCTGTCGATCCGCGCCAAGCAGCGCAGCATCCACAACAACTACCTGACGTTCCCGCTCCTGTTCATCATGATCTCGAACCACTTCGGTTCGGCGACCAGCCACCCGCTGAACTGGCTGATCCTGATCCTCGTGATGATCGGCGGCGCCGGCATCCGCCACTTCATGAACATCCGCTACCTTGGCAATGGGCGCGAGATGGCGGTCGGCGCGTGGCTATTCCCGGCGGCCAGCGCCGGTGCGTTCGCGATCGCATCGCTCATGATCGTCACGCGGATCGATGCGCGCAGCGTCATGGACGTGCAGGAGCCGGTGTCGTTCAAGCGGGCGCAGGAGATCATCGCCACGCGCTGCGTGCCATGCCACAGCACGCATCCCTCCGATGACGTGTTCACCTCGCCGCCCAAGGGCCTGCGCCTCGATTCGCCGCGCCAGATCCAGGTCAACGCGGCCGCGATCATGCTGCGCGCTGTCGAGCAGCAGAACATGCCGTACAACAACAAGACCGAGATGACCCCGCGCGAGCGCGGCGAGCTGAAGAAGTGGATCACCGACGGCGCGCGGCTCGACTAAGCTTCGACCTCAGCGCGCGACCGTCAGGCTAAACATGAACGACCGGCCGTTCTGCGGCATCACCGGCGAGGCGTACGGGATCGCCGGCAGCGTGTACTGCCAGTTGAACAGGTTGTACACGCCCACCGCGTACCGGACGCCGTAGCGCCCGGCGACGCCGGAGACCACGGCGTCGGCCACGAACGCGCGATCGGTACGTTCGGTCACGCTCGCGTCCAGGCGGCGCCGATCTTCGAGCGCGCCTCGGAACGCGGCGCCGAGCGTGTTCTGGACGATCGGGAACATCACCTTGAAGCCGGCGTACTGCGACGGCGCGTTCGGTAGCACCGTGCTCTGCGGCAGCGCGGGATCCGCGTTCGGCGACGAGGCATAGCGACCGAACACGTAGCCGTACTGGGCCGACGCCATGATGCCTCCGCGCAGCTCGCGGCGCGCCTCGAGGTCGACGCCGACGGTGCGCTGGTCGACGGCGGCGTTCTTGTAGTAGATGGCGTTGGGATCGCTCATCGTGCGAGCCCCACATGCATCGCCGACGGGGACCGTCTCGACCACGTCGCGGGCGAGGGTGCCGTAGACCGAGACCAGCCCGGCCCAGTCCTTGGAGAACCGGTGGGTTGCCTCGGCCTCGAGCGAGTAGATGGTCTCGGGCTTCAGCGTATCGCCGCACAGCGAGCTCTCCACCTGGGTCGTGCCGTCGTCGTTGTAGAAGAACTCGTACGCGCTCGGGGCGCGGAACGCCGTACCGCCGAGCAGCTTGATGATGTTGCTGTCGTCGGGCTTCACGATCACCGCGAGCCTCGGCGAGAAGGCGGGGAACGAGGTCGCGCCCGAATCGTCACCGGCAGCGGCGTTCTTGTTTCCTTGCAGGTTCCAGTAGTCGAACCGCGCGCCACCCTGGATGCGGAGCTGCTTGCTCGGCGTGTAGTCGAGCAGCGCGGAGCCGGCGATCACCTGATACGGCGCCTGGACATCGAGGAGGGTGTCGAGCGAACCATCGTCCTTGATGTTGCCGGTCAGCATCTTCACCTTGGTGTGAACCACGGCGTCGCTACCGATCGCGAGCTTGAGGCCCTTCGCGAGCTGGAGCGAGAGCCGCGCTTCCGCGCCCTGCCACTGGCTGCGGTACGTCTCCTCGTAGTTGTTGGTGTCCTCGGTGCCCAGGCTCGGCATCGCCGGATCGTTGTCGTACCAGTAGTCGAGCTTGTAGTACGCGTAGTTGACGTGCGCGCGGAGCAGCAGCTGTGCCCGCTTGCTCAGCTTGTGGTCGAACTTGAGCTCCGCCAGGAGCCGCGCGTCGCCGCCGTAGCTGCGCGTGTCACCGAACCGCGACGAGTAGTTGCCGGTCGGGATCGTGTTCTCGCGCGACGTCCCGAACACCTGCAGCGAGAGGTCATCGAGCCACGCCTTGCTGGTGAACGTGTACGACTTGAACTTGTCGAACCCCGAGGTCACGTGCGGTGCGACGACCCCGGTGCCGTCGTCGAAGCGCAGCGGCACGTCGCGTCCTTGAGAGTCCGCGCCAGCGACGCTCGCCCAGATCCCGGCCTTGGGGCTGAACCGCTTCGTGAAGCCGACGCGCACGCGCGCCGTGGAGTTGTCGTAGCTCGAGACCTGCGCGTGCACGCCCTCCGGTTCGTCGCGTCCCTTCATCACCAGGTTCACGACGCCGGACACGGCGCCGGTGCCGTAGAGCACCGACGATGGACCGCGGACGATCTCGATGCGATCGACGTCGCCCAGATCCGTCCGGCCATCGTAGTGAATGAACGGCTGGTACAGGATGTTCTCGTTGAGCACGGCGCCGTCGGACAGCACGAGGAGGCGGTTCGAGAAGTCGTTCGCCTGCCCGAGGCCACGCACCGCGGCGTTGCCGTAGACGCTGTCGAAGTTGACCGCGTAGCCGCGGACGCCGCGGAGCGCTTCGAGGATCGTGGGGTAGCCGAAGGCCTCGAGCTCCTGCGCCGAGATCACGGTCACGGAAGCCGGGGCATCGTCGATGCTCTCCGTCTCGCGCGAGGCGGCCGACACCGAGCGTTGTGGGACCAGGACGAGGTCCCGAAGGTCGGTCTGGGTGTTGGTGCGGATCTCGACCTCCTGGACCACCGGCAGATAGCCGCGGAGGCTGACCCGGATCGTCCGCTTGCCGACGGGAACGTTCGAGATCACGGACGGCGTGAAGCCGAACGCCTTGCCGTCGATCTCGATCAGCGCGTTCGGTTCGTCGGCGGAGACGAGGAGCGATCCGACGACCGCCACGGAGCTCGCAGACGCACGCACGGTCTGGCGCGCGACGATCGTGAAGGTCTGGGGCGCGACCGTGAACCCGGACCGCTCGAAGTACGCGATGTGCGCGCCGGGCGGGAGGTCGAGCGAGCACGGCACGACGCACGCGACGGGCCCACGCTCGTCGTCGATCCGCACGGAGGCGCCGGCGGTGCCCGAGAGCTCGACCTTGCCGGTGATCAAGACGAGGTCGACCTTGAGCGGCTTCGTCTCACCCACGGCGACGGTGGTCTTGTCGAAGCTCTGCGGCTCGTACCCCTCGAGCTCGACGAGGATCGTATAGGTGCCTGCCTTGAGACCGAGCTGCGCCGGCGTGGAGCCGACGGAGCCGAGGTCGCGGCGGTCGAGGAACACGGTGGCGCCCGGTGGCGTGGTCTCCACCGAGATCACCGCGACGCGCGGGCCGATGCGGGCCAGCGCGGCGACCACGTCGCCCTTGAGCTTCGTGTCGGCGCTCTCTCCTCGCTGCGCATCCACGTAGTAGCGGTACGCATCGGGGAACCGCCCCAGCTGCTCGTAGGCGCGCGCGATGTTGAACATCACGTTCCGGTTCGGGACCAGGCGATTCGAGGCCAGGAAGTGCTGCAGGGCGCCCGTGAAGTCACTCTTGGAATAGGCCTCGGCACCCACCGAGAACTGGAGGTCCGCCTCGTCGGCGACTCCGTCGGCCCACGCGGGGACCGCCAAGGACAACATCACCAACGTGACGATCGCGATCGACGAAGGGCGAGACATCGAGACTTCCTTGGTGGGACGGATCGGCGATCAACGCGTGAGTCGGATATCGAGGGCGGGGTCGCCCTTGGGGGGAGGCTTGACGTCCGGCGGGCCCTTCTTGGGTTCTCCGCGCGGCGGTCTGTTCGTCGTCTCCTTCGGCACGGCAGCCAGCGAGATCTCGAGCGCGACGGCATCCCGGAGATCGATCGTACGAACCGCGTCGGTATAGCCGCGGCGCGAGATCACGAGCTGGGCAGAGCGCTCCGCGCGGTCCACCGAGGTCTCGAGCGGCGTCACGCCGAGCTTGGTGCCGTCGAGGACGATGGTGGCCCCGGCGGGCACGGATACGATGCGGAGCTGGGTCTTCGCGGGGGCCGGGGGCTTCACGTCCACCACCGGAGCGCCCGAGCCATCGGTCGGATCGGGGACCACCTTGCGGGGCGGAAGCTGCGGGATCGGCGCGCTGCTGCCCATCGCGACCGGTTCGCCCTGGGGCTCGGGAGAGGATTTGCCGGTGCGCTGCACGGCGAACACCACGCCGAGCACCGCGAACGCGACGCACAGGAGCGTCACCACCAGCACCTTCTTGTTGTTCGATCTCGGGGCAGGTGGCCGCACCGTCGGGGAGACAGGCAAGCTCGACTCGGAGGGACCGGTTCCCGTGCGGGGGAGCCGCGGCGTCAACGTCACACCGGGGAACGGCGTGGTCCGGATCGCCTGCGTGCTTCCTCGCTGCGCTTCGAGCAGGAGTCGATCGGCTCCGGGTGGCAGTGCCGCCTCGAACGCATCGAGCAGGTCGAGCATCGAGGGATAACGGTCTTCGGGGTCCTTCGCGAGGGCATGCGAGATCACCGCCGCGATCTCCGGCGCCAGGTTCGGCTGGATGCTCCGCGGCGGCGGCAGCGGGCTTCCGACCTGCATCTGCAGGACCTTCAACAGGCTCGCGTCCTCGAACGGGACCCGGCCGCAGAACATCAGGTACATCAAGATGCCGAGCGAATAGATATCGGCTCGGTGGTCCACGTCGTCGCCGCGGCACGCCTCGGGCGCCATGAACATCGGGCTCCCGAGGGTCTGGCCCATCTTGGTGAGCTTCGCGTTGTGGACGGGCGCCTTGGCGATGCCGAAGTCGACGACCTTGACGCCGAACCTTCCCTGGCTGCGCTGGACGAGGAAGATGTTCTCCGGCTTGACGTCGCGGTGGACCACACCCTCGGCGTGGGCGTGTGCGAGCGCCCGGCCGATCGGAATCGCGACGGCGACGATCTCCTCGATCGACATCGGCCCCGCCGCGATGCGCTGATCGAGTGTCTTCCCCCGCAGCAGCTCCATGACGAAGAACGGACGCTGGTCGGAGGTGACGCCGAAGTCCGAGATGGTGACGATGTTCTCGTGATCGAGCTGCGACGCGGCGTGGGCTTCCTGGGTGAACCGGGCGCGCGCCTCGAAGTTCGCAGCGAGCTCCACCGAGAGGACCTTCGCGGCGAACTGCTTGAGCAGCGTCTGATGCTCGACGAGATACACCACGGCCATCCCGCCGCGCCCGATCTCCTCGATCACCCGATAGTCTTTTCCGAGGGTGGTCCCCAGGATCGCGTCTGGAACCATGGTCGAATCATAGGTGCAGCTCACACACCGCGACAACTCTTGCTCGCCAGATCTGGCGTCTTTGAACCCCTGCGATAACCCTTCGGGTCACGGCGCCTCCCTGGCACCCGCTCTCACCGGCGTCGGGCAAGATCTCGCGCAGTTCTGCCGCTGTGCGGGAACCGCACGCCCTCGCGCTGTCAGCGCTGGCCGTCAGTGGTCAGTGGTTGTAGATGCGCCTTTCCCCCACCCTGGTGCCATGCCATCGCCGAGCGCACGGACCCGAGCGAGAGCGCATCGCCAGGATGACCATGCGGAGGTCGCCGCGATGCGCGAGTCGATGCCGGTCGCACGCGTCAAGCTGCGGGCCCGCGCGACCTCGTCGCATCCCGCGATGCCCGCGGCGGCCAGGGCCGAAGGGCGCGAGCGGTTCGGGCCTTACTACCTGCACGAGCAGCTCGGTGAGGGCGGCATGGCGTCGGTGCACCGCGCGACGCGCATCGACGGTACGGGCGGCGCGGTCGCGCTCAAGCGGCTGTGGCCTCACCTCTCGGAGGATCGCGACTTCGTCGAGTCGTTCGTCCAGGAAGCGCGCCTCGCGCGCCTGATCCGCCACCCCAACGTGGCGCAGGCGTACGAGCTCGGAAAGGCGAATGGCCTCTACTACATCGCGATGGAGCTCGTCTCCGGCCCCACGCTCGACGCGGTGATGCGCCAGTCGCGGACCGCGGCGGGGGCGATTCCTCTGCCGATCATCGTCGAGATCCTGATCCAGCTGTGCGACGCGCTCGATCACGCACACAACCTCTGCGACGAGCTCGGCCGTCCGCTGCGGCTGATTCACCGCGATGTCTCGCCCGCGAACGTGATCCTCGCGAACAACGGGCGGGTGAAGCTGATCGACTTCGGCATCGCGAAGGCCGCACGCTCGCGCGTGCAGACCGCGGCCGGCTACATCAAGGGCAAGCTCGCGTACGTCGCGCCGGAGTACACGTACGGCAAGCTCGACGCGCGTGCAGATCTGTTCGCGGTCGGCGCCGTCGCGCACGAGATGCTGACCGGTCACCGGCTGTTCGCCGCCGCGACCGAGATCGCGACGATCCAGAACGTGCGCCAGCTCGCGATCACGCCCCCGTCGCGCCATGACCGCAAGGTGACGCGCGAGCTCGACGACATCGTGCTGACGGCGCTGCAGCGCGATCCCGACCAGCGCTGGCAGAACGCGGCCGCGATGGGCCGCGCGCTCCGCGGTGTGGCCGACGAGATCGGGCGGGTCGACGCGACCGAGATGCTGCGCTGGGTCCAGTGGGCATTTACCCGCGATCCGTGGAGCGAGAGCGGCGTCGGTCGCATCCTCGACACGCTCGAAGTGACCCGAGGGAACATCCCCAGTCAGCGCGAGGCGCCCCCGACGCTTCCCGCCATCCCCGCGCTGATGCGCAAGCCGAAGTTCAAGGAGCCTCCTCCTGCCGAGGACGAGGACGCGCCGACCTACGAGGACGCGCCTCCGACGACGGGATTCTCGAAGCCGGAGCACACCCAGCTGACGAAGCGCGCGCAGGCCCAGTGGACGAAGATCCTCGTCACGATGCTGGTGTTGGTCGCTGCGCTGGCCGCGTACGGTGCGTGGTCGGGTCGCCTGTAAATCGTACCCGGACTCGTACTCGGACTCGGACTCGGCCCCTATAATCGCGCGCCATGGTCGACCTCGTCGTTCGGTCCCAGCGCGTCGTCAGCGGTGGCGTGGTGGCGCCGAAGGCCGTGCACGTCGCGAACGGGAAGATCGTCGCAGTGGCGGAGTGGTCGGATGTTCCCGCAGGGGCGCGCCTCGCGGACTTCGAGCACCTGGCGGTGATGCCGGGGGTGGTCGATACCCACGTCCATCTCAACGAGCCCGGCCGCACCGAGTGGGAGGGCTTCACCACCGCGACCCGCGCGGCGGCGATCGGTGGCATCACCACCCTGGTCGACATGCCGCTCAACTCGATTCCCCCGACCACGACGCGCGAGGGCTTCGCCGCGAAGCGCGCGGCGGCGACCGGGCAGTGCAGCGTCGACGTCGGGTTCTGGGGCGGCGTGGTCCCGGGTAATTCGGGCGAGCTCGCCGGCATGGTCCAGGACGGCGTCCGCGGCTTCAAGTGCTTCCTCGTCGACAGCGGTGTCGAGGAGTTCGGCTGGGTCGGCGAGTCGCACCTCGCGATCGCGATGCC
>JAYVLW010000256.1:0-4854 GCA_043759315.1 Myxococcales bacterium | reverse complement strand
CTCCGCGTTGGCGGAACGTTCTCGCGCTACTACGAGGCGCAGCCCGGCATGGATGCGCTGACGCTGACGATCCCGTCGCTGACGCTGGGCGTGCGGATCAACGACGACCTCGCGGGTAGCAAGATCTACCTCGTCGGTGGTCTGGTCGGGGCAAAGACCGCGAACGACAGGGTGATGGACTCGTCGTTCGTCGGCGCCATCGGTGGCCTCCGGATCGAGACCCCACTGTCGAGCTCGCTAGGGCTCGTCGGCGAAGCTCAGCTCATGCAGTTCCGCGACAACGTGCGTGCGACATCGGTCCGCGCGGGCATCAAGGTCGGCCCGATGCAGGCCTCGTTGCGCATGCTCGACTTCAACGTGGGTCCACCGCTGTGGGGACCGGAGCTCGGCGTCGGGTTCTGATCTCATCTGGTTGACATTGGTCCGACCATCGCACGGTCACGAGGGCAGCTCCGTCTTCCTCGTGAATGGAGAAGATCGCGATGAATCACCTCGGTGTCGTGACCTGTTTGCTACTGGCCGCCGCGTGCGGCGGAGATGACGGCGGTGGAACCCCGGTCGATGCGGGGCGAGACGGAGCGAAGCCGTTCGACGCCAAGGTGCAGACCTTCCCGGCGGTCTGTCAGAAGTTGCCGCTGTCGTGCCCGGACGCGGCCTCGCTGGCGTCCTGCGAGGCGGGCAGCGCGACCGCGTTCGGGACCTGCAGCTACCTGCCGCTCACGAGCGGCTGCGCGTCCGCGGCCTGTCCGTCGAGGGCACAGATCTGCCGCACCGCCGAGAGCGCTGCGGGCCACTGCACGCACTCGTGCGTCAACAACAGTGACTGCGTCGTCGCCGGCGGGGGCAGCGCCGTCTGCCAGTCGATCAACGGCGTCGTGAAGATCTGCGTGGTCAATTGACCGCGCGGCTCACGGCTCCACGAACGCGGGCAGCGCCGACCACCGGGTCGATGTGGTGAGCAGGCGGAGTATGCTGTCCAGCGTGGAATCGGAGATCCCGAGTTTCTCGCGCAACGCCGTGCGTACGCCTGCCACGAGCGCCGCTCGCGCAGACGCCAGCCGGCGCGTCGCATTCGTGCGATGGACCGCGTACACGCGCGCGATCTCGTCGATCCCGAGCCGCTGCTGCAGTTCGAGCCCGAGGACGAACCGATCGTGCGCCGCGAGCGCGCGCCACGCTGTGGTGAGCGCCTCGCCGAGATCGCCGGCATACCGCTCGCGCATGAGCGCGAGCTCGGGATCGGTGCCGAGTTGATCGATCAACCCGGCCGTCCCGTCATCGGCGACTTCGCGGATCCCGCGTCGTTGGTCGATCGCGATCCGGAACACCAGCGTCCGCACGAACGCCGCGAGCGATCCGCGCCCCTGATAGCCCGTGATCGCCGGCGGCGGACCCACCAGGAGCCGCAACCGGGCGAGCTGCGCGATGTCGTCGAGCGCATCTCCAGCGAGGCGCTTCGTCCGAACGTCATGCAGCGCGGGCGCGATCGCGCGCGTCTCGAGCTCCGCGATTGCCGGCACGACCTTGCCGACGCACGCCGCGGCGAGCACCACATCGTCACGATGCTCGCCATCGAGCCCGACCGGCTCGGCGGAACCGGCGAAGCCGCTACCCGGCCACCGCTGCTCGATCAGTTCGACGATCACCGCGCTACGATAGGGGCGCGCTCTCCACGAACGCAACTTCGGCGCGGCAACCCCACGAGATCGCAGCATCTGTGCGGTCGGTCTCGATCGCGAAACATCATCGGATGACCTGCGTCGCCGACGAAGTACTCGCTGCCTGGGTCGAGGGCGTGCTCGCCGAGCCCGAGCGCGCCGCGGCGATCCTTCACGCGGTGACGTGTGTCCGCTGCCGGGAGCTGGTCGGCGAGCTGTTCGCACCGGTCGGACGCCGGGAGCCGATCACGATCGGGCGCTACGAGGTGCTCGGCACGCTTGCCGGCGGCGGCATGGGGGTGGTGCTTCGCGGCCGCGACCCGGTGCTCGAGCGCGCCGTCGCGATCAAGCTGGCGAACGTCGCCGATGACGATCCGCAACAGCATGCGCGCATGCTCCGCGAAGCACAGGCGCTCGCGCGGCTCAGTCACCCGAACGTTGTCGCAGTGTACGACTGCGGCGAATCGGGCGGTGAGGTGTTCGTGGCGATGGCGCTCGTCGACGGAATCCCGCTGTCCCGCTGGCTCGCGGAGCCCCGATCGCTCGCGGATCGGCGATGCGTTCTCGGGGACGTTGCCGGCGGCCTCGCCGCGATCCACGACGCCGGGCTCGTGCACCGCGACATCAAGCCCGACAACATCATGGTGCAAGACAACGGCCGCGCGCTGATCGTCGATTTCGGCCTCGCGCGCGTTGCGGCGCTGGGCGCGGGATCCGGGATCGCCGGCACGCCGAGCTATCTCGCGCCCGAGGTGATGACAGGGGGGCCAGCGTCGCCGGCGAGCGATCAGTTCGCGTGGTGGGTCCTGGTCTCCGAGGTCCTCCGCGACGCCGAGTTGCCGGAGCGCGCGGACCTCGATCGCGCGATCGCGCGCGGGACCGGCGTGGTCGGCGAGCGGTTCTCGGATCTGCACGAGGCAGCGGCGGTGCTGCGATCGGTGGCAGACGAGAAGCACGCGGAAGCGCCTTCGCGAGCGCCCTCGAGACGCACGCGCTGGATCGTCGCCGGGGGTGCGGTGGCGATCGCCGCGGCTGCGACGGTCGTTGGCGTTGTCGTCTTGCAGCAACCCGACGCGACGCCATGCGCCTGGTCACCGACTGCCTGGACGACCGCACGCGCGCGCATCTCGACGACCGTCGCCGCGGCCGGCGGTGACGCACCGCGTGTGCTGGCCGCGTTCGATCGCCGCGCCGCGGAGACGCGGACTGCCCGTGCCGAGGCATGCGAGCTCGCGGCCGCGGCCGTGCCGGAGTCACGTGCGCTCGGCCAGAACCAGCTCGCGTGCATCGATCGTACATGGGCCGATGCGATCGCGCGCCTGCGCGAGCTCGGGTCGAACAATCGCGACGACGTGTGGGCGGGACTCGATGGGCTCGCGCTCGTGCTCGCTCCCGAGCGCTGCCGGCGCGGCGCCGCGCACGCGTTCGCTGCGCCTCCGCTAGCCGGGCGCGCGGCGGAGGTCAGCCGCTTGAACAGCGAGCTCGAGAAGCTCGTGCGCGATTCGAAGCTCGACTCGCCCGCACGGCTCGCGCGCGCCGACGCGCTGGGCCCAGCGATCTCCGCGACCGAACACGCCTCCCTGATCGCGCGATGGCGGGTGATTCGCGCCGGCTATCTCGCGCAGCTCGGCAAGCTCGAGGCTTCCGCCGCGGAGCTCGATCGCGGCGAGCTCGCGGCCGAAGCGAGTGGCGACGACGATCTGCGGACCGAGATCGCGATCGATCGTCTCACGCACGCGTACTCGAGCGGTCAGCACGACACGGCCGCGCTCGAGGCGCACGCGACGGCCCTCGTCGAGAAGCTCGACAACCCGGTGCGGCGCGCGGAGCTCGCCGACGCGCGCGCGATGCTCCTCTCGGCGCGCGGCGATGCAGCTGGCGCGGTCGGGCTGCTACGCGAGGTGGTCGCCCTCTACGACGGGCTCGCCCTCGACGCGAGCGAGCGCGCCGTCCGCTCCCTGCAGAACCTCGGTGCCGCGTTGCAGCTCGCTGAAGATCTCGATGCGGCACAGGCGGTCTTCGATCGCGGTCTTGTCGTGGCGCGCCGGCGGTTCGGCGAAGCTGCCCCCGACACGCTCGAGATGCGCGGCGCCCGGGCCACCAATCTCCTCTATCGCGGCCAATCGGTGGAAGCCCAGCGCGAGCTCGCCGCCGTCGTCGATGGTCTCGCCAGGGGCGCGGGTACCGGCGACCGAGCGCTGCTGATGGCTCAGCTCATGCTGTGCCAGACCGAGACCGAGCTTCGTTCCAACACCGCGATCCAGCGCTGTCGCGCGGCGCTCGCCGGGGCGGAAGCCGCGAACGGCACCGACCATCCGCAGCTCGTCGCCTTCCTCAACCTCCTCGGCAACGCGCTCCGCGTCGGCGACCATGCGCGGGAAGCTGTCGATGTGCTCTCGCGCGCCCTCGCGATCGCCGAGCATGGCGCGATCTCGCCCGACGAGCTCGTCTACGCCCGCGCGTACTTCGCTCTCGCTCTTCATCGGGCGGATCCGCGGGATCCCCGCGCAGAAGTGGCGGCGCGCCAGGCCGCGGAGCCGCTCGCGAAGCTCAGCGGCGGCGACAGCCTCCGCGACGAGCTCGTCGCCGCGTTCCCTCGGCTCCTCCGTCCGTGAGCAAGGACGACGACGCGGATCTCCGAGCTCTGGTCTCCAGCTGGATCGTGGCGAGTGACGAGGTGATCAACGGTGTCGTCTCGGCGATCTTGCGCACATACGAGATTCTGTTTGACGCGCGCGCGGAGATGCCGTAATTCTGTGCCCCTCGTCGGGGCGTGTTCATGCGCCCAGGCCAAACCGGCTGCGGAACGCGCGCTCGGTCGACCAGGCAAGGTCGTTACTCGTGCGCGTCCGGGACTCTGTGCCCAGAGTCCATCCGCGGTCCCGGGGGCACGTGAGCTCTGACGAGGCCGGGGTATGAAGGTTCGACTCCTTCCTGCTGCACCCATTCTTATGCAGCGGTGGCGGAACGGTAAACGCACTGGGCTTGCTCATCCCAACATCCCAGCGGTCTCGCAAACCGCAAAAAACCTGAGCAGGTCGTCGTCGGTGATTGCCCGGAAGGCACTCGCCAACCACGTCTCGTCGGACTCGCTTCGTCTCTGATCACGCCCGTTCGGTCGCCAGCACCTCGCCCGCGCCCGCGCGCGCGTGATCCAGCGCGGAGCGCACTCCGGCAGGACGGAGACCACGCGCAG
>JAYVLW010000255.1:0-6253 GCA_043759315.1 Myxococcales bacterium | reverse complement strand
GACGTCAAGATCGAGGGCTACGACGGTCAGTCGATCCAGATCGAGACGCGCAAGCAGGCGCCCGACGAGGACTCGCTCGACCGTCTGCGGGTGTCGTTGATCCCGAACCCCGATGGGACCGTGCGGATCCTGACGACCGCCGATGGCGGCAGGGAAGTGCGCCCGATCTCGCGTGGCGCGGTGCGGATCGACCTGATCATCCGCGCGCCGCGCGATGCGCGGATCGATGCCGCGGTCAGCGCCGGCTCGCTCGAGGTCATCAACATGGACGCCGGCGGCGACCTCGACACCGCGTCGGGCCCGATATCGGTGCGCAATGTCGCGGGCAACCTGTCGACGCACAGCATGTCGGGCGCGACGTCGCTGACCCAGATCTTCGGATCTGTCGACGCGCAGACCCTGACGTCGGATCTCGATCTCGACACGATCGGCGGCGAGCGTCTGACCGCTTCGGCGAGTCACGGCAAGATCGCCGGCCGTCGCGTGCGCGCACGCGATGTCGAGCTCACCACCGTCGATGGCAAGATCGTCCTCGAGGCCGAGGCGTCGCTGCGGGGACGGATCGTGATCGCGAGCCTGCGCGGTGATGTCGATGTGAAGCTGCGTCGCCACGGCGTCGTGGTGGTCCGCGCACGCGGCCCCCGGTTGAGCCTTGGCTCGTCGATGGCGTCGGCGAAGGCCGCGAAAGACGGCTGGGTCGAGGGTCAACTCGGTGGGTTCGAGCCCTCGGCGCAGGCATCGATCGTCGAGTTGCGTTCGCGCTACGGCTTGGTCCAGTTCGCCGTGATCGAGTGATCGATCTCCTCGCGCCTTCGCGGTGTCCGACGATCGACCGCCGGATCCGACTCGCCGGATCTGCCGAAGCGCGGTAGTCTGGGGCGGATGGATGACCCCGTGCCACCGCGTGTACGCGAGTACGCCGAGCAGGTCGTCACCTACGTTCGCCGCGCGCTCGGCGTCACTCTCGAGTACGACAGCGACACGCTGCCGGTGCTCGATCACTACCTGCGCACGGTCGAGGAGACCGCCGGCACGACGCAGCCAGCCACGCTCCAGCTGATCATCGTGACCGCCGGCGCCTATTTCGGCGAGGTCGTGCGACGCCGGCTCGGCGGTCGCTGGGAGCTCGGACCCAAGGACATCGAGTGGCGCATGGTCCTGCCGACCGGCCTCAACTTCGCGCCGGCTGGGTTCGCGGCCGCCGCGATCGCGCAGGCCGACCTCGATGATGTCGACTCCGAGCTCGAGGCTCCACCGCGCATGCGCCCGCACGTCCAGCAGGCGCTGCAGCGGATGGGCGAGGTCTCCGTCGACGACTACTACTCGCTGTGCGGGCGCCTGGACACCCTCGAACATATCCACGAGGTCCTCGTCGCGGTCGCTGCGCAGATGATGGGCAATGTCGAGGACGACGTTCCCGAGACGGTCACCGACGAGCCCAGCGGCTCCGTCAACTGATCGCAACCGACCCGTTGTCCTTGAGCTAACTCCCGCGAACGGTTATGCCTCCCGGATGGCCAGGGGGACCACCCGCGCACCGTCGCACAATGCCTATCGCGGCTCGATCGGGCGCACGCAGACCACGATGGTGCATGTCACCGGCCCACGCGGCGATCTGATCTCCGCGCAGGTCCACACCACCATCGACGCGGTCAGCGACCCCGATCTCGTCGAGCGACTGCACGCTGAAGATCCGGCGCGTGCGCTCAACGTCGTGCGCGCCGAGGGCAACGAGCCCGTCCGCGTCACCGTGCCGGTCCTGTATCACGATCCCGCGGCAGAGCTGATGGTCCTCGTGCTCGCGGACGCGCACCGCCACGTCGAGCTCGACGAACGCATCAAGTTGCTCGAGAAGCTCAAGGCCGACGACGCTCCGATCCCGACATACGTGAAGGAGTTCGGCGTGGTCTATGGCGCCGTCGGCTTGCGCACCTACCTCGAACGACGCGCGAACGAAGCGCTCGAGGCAGCGCGCGCCGCGGACCTCGGCAAGGAGGTCGACCGCCGTCGAGCGGAGGTCGCCGCGCGCGAAGGCGAGCTCGATCGGTTGAAGGCCGAGTCCGACAAGCGCGCGCGCGACATCGAGCGCCGCGGGAACGAGCTCGAGGCTGCGCGCGGCGAGCTCGAGCGCAACCGGCAGGAGCTCGAGCGGTCGCGCATCGAGGTCGAGCGACTGAAGAGCGACGCCCGGAACCTCGTGATCGCGGCGGCTCGTCAGCCGGCGGAGGTCCCCGCCGGTCCGGACTGGTCGGAGCGGACTCAGCAGGCCGAGTCAGGCGAGCGCACCGAGTCCTCCGACGTGACACCACTGCCGCTGCCGATGCCGTTTGCGGGCGAGCGCACGGTGGTCGGCCCCGCGCCGAGCGGCCCCGACGACGTCCTGACCAGGCCGGTCCCGCTGTCGGAGCTCGACGAGATCGAGACCAGCCTGCAGAACGTGGCGCTCGCGAGCGTGGAGCCTCTGCCGCCCGTTCGTCGCGCGGATAGCGAGGGCTTCGAATCGGCGTCGACCGGCGTCACCGACATGGACGAGATCAACGCCGAGGCCGGCGTGAACGGTCGCGCCGCGGTGCCGGGCAGCGTGCAGATCGAGTTCGACGAGGAGACCACCGGCTCGGCGATCGTTCCGCAGGGGTCCGATCCCCTGACCACCGATACGCGCGAGGTCCCGCTCGATGTCGTCACCGACGGCTGGCTCGACAAGGCCTCGGCGCGGGACAGCTCGAGCCTGTTCGCGGATCCGCACGTCGGGGTGCGCCTCGCGCTCGTCGCGGGCGAGCAGCTCGCCCGCGGCCTCGGCGGCATGCTCGACGTGCGTGTGCTGCTCCATCGCACGGGCGCCTATCCGGTGGTCACCCTGGTGATCGGACCGCCCGCGGCGCTCCGCGTCACGAGCACGACGCAGCTGGCGCTGATCCCGCTCGACATCGCGGTCGACCAGCATCGCGCCGTGTTGACCGCGCTGTCGCGCAAGTTCGAGCTGATCACCGACATCGTCGTCCGGGGTCGGCCGATCCGCCGCGTGCGCCTGACCGCCCCGCTGGCCGACAACGTCGGGTACATCCTGCGAGCCGCCGACGATCACCTGCGGGCGATCACGTCGTCGGGCGAGGGCGTGCCGAGCTTCGAGGCAGCCCGCGACCTCGTCACCGGCGCCGGCTTCGATCTCCTCGGCGCGGATCACGCCGACGCCGGGGAGTTCCGGGACGACAAGCTCGCCCAGCTCGAGACCGCGCAGCACCTGCGTCGAGCGATCTCGATGGCGCGACGGTTCGCGCGACCGTCACGCGAGGACTACCTCGTGTGCACGCGCGGGTTCCCGCTGCCCCGGTGGCGCGAGCTGCGCCGTCACGTGCTCGAGAGCGCGGTGGCGTGGGGCCTGTGGATGGGGCCGGAGCTCGCGCAGGTCGCCGTCAGCGAGGGCCTCGCGCGCTCGCGCCGAGATCTGGTCGTCCGGCTCGACCACGGGTTCGAGAAGCTGAAGCGCCATGCGAGCGCGTTCGACATCGACGAGGACGCGGCCGACGACAACTACAAGGCGCTGTCGGAAGAGGCTCGCGCGCTCGGCGTCGAGCTGACCAAGTCCGCGAAAGGCGGCCAGACGTTCACGAGCGACGAGGTCAGCTCGATCTCGGGCGCGATCGGCGGCACGCCGCCGAAAGGCACTCCGAAGCCGAAGACGACCGACGAGCTGCTCGTCGAGCTCGACGATCGCTCGCTGCGCGTCTCCGCGGCCATCGCGCTGTGCGATCGTGGTGATGCGAAGGCCGCCGCGCACGTCGTGGCCGCCGTCGCGAAGATGAGCCGCGCCGAGGCCGTGCGTGTGCTCGGCATGAGCGTGAAGTTTGGCCCGGCCGCGATGAAGCCGCTGATGGAGGGCCTCGGCTCGAGCAAGGGCTTCCTCCGGCACGGGTGCGCGCTGGCGCTCGCACTGCTCCGGACCGAGGAGGGCACCCAGGCCGTGATCGAGCTCTTGCTCAACGAGCCCACCGAGATCTGGCGCGAGGTCGCGCGGGCGATCGGGCAGGTCGGACCGACGGGCCTGATGCCGCTCGCGAGTCAGTTCGGCCGCCTCGGCGAGCGCGCCACACCGCAGCACGCGGAGCGCGTGGCGTGGGCGATGGCCCACATCGCGGTGCGCGGCGGCAAGATGGCGGTCGAGACCATGGCCGGCGGAGCGAGCGTGGTCGCGCCGGTGGCGCGCCACGCGCTCGAGCTGCACGCCTCGGCGGCGCGCGATCAGACGAGCGTGCGCCCGAACGCGAACGGCTCGGCGGCGGGGCGCGACGTCACCGTCAACCGCGCGTTCTCGCGGCGGTTCTTCGAAGCGCTCGAGCAGGGCCTCCCCGATGCGGCGGCGCAGGGCCTCGAGGATCTCGATGCCTCGAGTCCGATGGAGCTGCTCGACGAAGCGGATCTGATCGATGAGGACGAGGAGCTCGACGAGGCCGAGCTCGACGAATCGGATCTGATCAGCACCTGATCGGGGCCGGATCTCCGCCTCGAGCGGTAGGCTCGACGCGAGCTTCGCGCCGACCCGCGGTGTGGGGCGAGGGTGGGAACGTGTGGCGCCAAAGGCCTGACATCCCGGCACCCGAACGCGAAGCAGTTCAGGTATCATCCAAGCGTCGTATGCGGATCGGTATCTTCTCGGACGTCCACGCGAACATCGAGGCGATGACCGCCGTCACGGACGCGTTCAAATCCGAGCGCATCGACAAGTACGTCTGCATCGGTGACGTGGTTGGGTACGGCGCATCGCCGAACGAGTGCTGCGACCTGATCCGCAAGCTCGCCGCGTTCACGATCCTCGGCAACCACGACGCTGCCGTCGCGGGCCGCATGGACTACTCGTACTACTACGACGCGGCCCGCCAGGCGCTCGACCTCCACGCCCGCCAGCTGTCCAGCGAGAACATGGCGTGGCTGAAGAACCTGCCGTACGAGGTCCGCGAGGGCGATGTGACCTTCTGCCACGGCTCGCCGATCAACCTCGAAGAGTTCGAGTACATCTTCTCGGTCGAGCAGGCCACACGCTGTCTCGACATCTGGGACGACCTGGGCTCGGTGACCTTCATCGGTCACTCGCACCTGTGCAAGTCGTTCGCGCTCACCCGCGAGGAGGTCTTCGAGGTCGTCGCCACGAAGTTCGTGATCCGCCCCGAGCACCGCTACATCATCTCGGTCGGCTCCGTCGGGCAACCGCGCGACTACGACAACCGCGCGAGCTACACCATCTACGACACCGACGAGCGCACCTTCGAGTTCAAGCGCGTGGCCTACGACATCGACAGCGCCGCACAGAAGATCTTCCAGGCCGAGCTCGAGCGGAACTTCGGAAACCGCCTGTTCCTCGGCGTCTGACGCGGGCGGGGAGGGAAGCAGGATGGCGACGCTGCAGCCCATCGACACCTACGACAAGGCCGCCAATCTCCGCCGCGAGCATTTCCTGTCGCAGCACCCCCATCCGTTCCTGGTGCACGCCTCGGGCGAGCTCCAGGCGCTCGATCCCGACAAGCGCGACGACCTGACCTCTGACCGGCTCGTCCTCGGCCGTCCGCACACGGCGCTTCACGAGTCGATGTCGGTCGCGCCGATCGTTCCGCGCGACGTGGATAACGACCGGGTGACCATCGGCGTGGCAGCGGTCTGCGACGTGGTCCTCGACGACGCATCGGTGAGCAAGCGCCACGCCTGGTTCGAAGAGCTCGACGGCCGTTGGCGGATCTGCGACGCCGATTCCTCCGCCGGCACGCAGGTCAACAACGATCCGATCGAGCCGGGCAGCCCGCGCGTGCTGGTCTCCGGGGACCGCGTCACGTTCGGCTATGTCGAGATGATGTTCCTCGCGCCCGAAGGCTTCTACGATCTGATCCGCGGGCTGTTCGCCAGCGAAGCGTCGCGCGCGCGCAGCGGCTAGCTTAGAGCTCAGCTAGCGGTCGGCGCGCACGGCGGTGGGGGCGAACGCCATGCCCTGGCGGATCGCGAGGTCATAGTCCTCGGTGCCGATCACCGCGTCGCGGTACATCGCGCGCAGGATCGTATTCACGCGCTCGGTGGACGTGGGATCGAGGCCGCCGGCCTTGCGTACACGGCGACTCATCGAGCCCGGCTCCGAGGTCATCGCAGCGAGGAACGCGCCCTGGCGCACGGTGAGGTCGCGCGGCGAAGCGTTGAACCAGTACTTCGCAGCGGCACCCACGCCGAACACGTGCGGTCCTAGCTCGATGATGTTGAGGTAGCGCGTGAGGAT
>JAYVLW010000254.1:0-10205 GCA_043759315.1 Myxococcales bacterium | reverse complement strand
CCTCCGCGTCCTCATCCAGTAGATCGCCCGGGCGTTGGGGTACGATGATCGCGTGGGTGCGGTACGGCTCGAGCTGCGGCTGACCAGCCAGTCGGAGTGGATCAAGATCTTCGATCCGCGCGACTGGACCATGTTCGTTCCGACCGCGGACCCCGCCGAGCAGGGCGCGACGCTGCGGATCGACCTCGATGTCGGCGGCTGGCTGGTCACCCTGCGCGGCACGGTGGTGGGACATCGCGAGGACCCGACCGGCGTCGTCGTGGCGCTCGGCGGCTCGGAGCGCGACAAGATCAACTACCTGAACGGCTTCGTCCGGGGCGGTCTGCTCAACCTGCGCGAGAAGCGCCGGCTGCCGATCCGCCTTCAGGTCACTTATGGCGCGGTCGAGGGCCCGGCCAATACGTTCACGAAGGACATCAACGAGGAGGGCCTGTTCCTCTTCACCGACAAGCCGCTTCCGGAGACCTCGCAGATCCACATGCTGGTCGCCGTACCCGGTAAGGAGCAGCCGCTCTCGCTGATGGGCAAGGTCTCGCACACGATCCTCGCCGACGACGAGGAGCCGCCGGGGATGGGCATCGTGTTCGAGCTCGACGATACGCAGCGAGCGGCGCTCATCGCGGTGATCCGCGAGCTCGAGGCCATGTTGCTCGAAGGCAAGCTGCCGACGACCTCCGTGGAGTGAGCATCGGTGCGTAGGGCAATTGCCTGATCGCCCTCTCGGTGGCACGTTGAGCTGTGGGTCGCCGCCCTGCTCGAGCAGCTGCCGTCGCGCCGGTGACGTGGCGCGATGGCGTGCATCTCACGGGCACGCCGATCTGGTGCGATGCGCGCCGGCGTCGTGACATCTGCTTCGTCTCGTCGGCCGATCGGCTCGTGCGCGCAGGTCACGGACAGCTGATCGGTACGCCGCTGACGCTCGCGCTGCTCGGCGCGAAGGGCGAGGGAGATCTCGCGGTGCCGGTGCGCCAGCGGTTCACCCTGGGCACGCTGCGGCTCGAGCTGATCCCGTCGGGGCGCGGGCTCGGGGCGGCGGCCCTGTTCGTGGATCTCGGTGGGACCGGCACGCTGTACGCGGGGACCGTGCGGACCACGCGGGGCGGCCTCGGCGAGCCGGCAGAGGTGCGCACCTGCGACGCGCTCGTTGTTCACGCGCCGTTCGGCGAGGCGCACCACGTGTTCCCGAAGTTGTCGGAGGTGAGCGCACAGGCTGCCGAATGGGCGAAGGCGGAGCTCGCCGCGGATCGCCGGCCCGTGATGTTCTGCGACTCCGCGCTCGATGGGCTCGAGCTCGCCGTGACGCTCGCGGCCCACGGCCTCGCGATCGCCGCGGCGAGACCGATCCGCGATGCGGCGCTGCGCGTCGATGATCGTACGCTGCTCCCACCGATCAGCACGCCGGGCAAGGAGCCGCGCGTGGTGATCTGGCTCGACGGCGATCATGGAGGTCTGGTCAAGGCGCTCGCCGGCAAGCGGTTCTCCACGGCGCTCACCTCGGGCAGGGCGATCGACGGCGCGACGGGCTACGACATTGGCTTCGCGTGGGCGAGCGCCGCGGATCGCAAGCAGCTGCTCGCGTGGATCGATTCCGCGAGCGCGCGTGACGTGTTCGTCACGGGTCCGTGCGCGGATGCGATCGTCGGAGCCCTCGGTCCACGCGCGCGCGTCGTCGGACCACCACGGCAGATGGCACTGTTCGCGCCATGATGCGCGTCGCCATCGCGAACCGTCGAGACGGCGGCTGGTGGTGGCGACTCCCACTCCTCGCGGTGATCTGGCTCGCGATCGCCGTGCCGATCGTCGCGGGTGGCGCCGTCGCGATCACGTTACGACGATGGGCGCGCGACCTGCCCGACGTGCCCGACCTCGCGGCGTGGCGGGCGCAGGCACCGCAGACATCGCTGATCCTGGCAGCGGATGGCTCGCACCTCGCCGAGCAGCCATTCAAGGACGGCATCGTCGTCGGGCACCGCACGCTGTCGTCGCTCGAGCTGCTACCCGCGCATCTGATCGAGGCGGTGCTCGCGGCCGAGGACGTACGGTTCTTCTCGCACAAGGGCGTGGACTATCAGGCGGTGATCCGCGCCGCATGGATCAACTATCAAGTCGGGCGCGTCGTCGAAGGCGCGTCGACGATCACGCAGCAGGTCGCACGCAATCTTCTGCCGCAGGAGATCGGGACCGAGCGCAGCGTGAAGCGCAAGGTCCGCGAGGCGCTCCTCGCCCGCGCGATCGAACGCCGCTGGTCGAAGCGAGACATCCTGACCACCTACCTCGACTTCGTGTTCCTGGGCCAAGGAGCCTACGGGGTGATCGCGGCGGCGCGCGCGTACTTCGATCGCGACGTCGGCGAGCTCGATCTACCGCAGGCCGCGCTCCTCGCCGGGTTGATCCAGGCGCCGGGTCGGCTCGATCCCTTCAGGAACCCCGGCGCCGCGAAGAAGCGCCGCGATGAGGTGCTGTCCCGCATGGCACGGGCGAGGCTGATCGATCAGGCGGCGCTCGCCGCGGCGATCTCCTCCCCGATCGAGCTGCATCGCCCGCATCCGAGCTACGGCACCCGCGTGCCCTGGTACACCGAGCAGGTCCGCACGTTCATCGCGAGCGCGCTGCCGAAGGAGCTCGCGCGCGGTGGCCTCGTGATCGAGACCGCGGCGCTGCCGGCGCTCGGGACGCAGCTGCAGTTCGACGCCGTTGCCCAGGGAGATCGCTGGGGGAAGGCGCAGGCGGCGGCGCTGATCTGGGATCACCACACCGGCTACATCGAGGCGCTCGTCGGCGGGCGCGACTGGGGGCCGGATCGCTTCGACCGCATGCTGCAGAGCTGTCGCCAGCCGGGCTCCGCGTGGAAGCCGCTCGTCTACGGCGCGGCGCTCGATACCGGCGCGATCACGCCCGGTACGGCGCTGCGCGATGCCCCGATCTCCGAATACGACGAGGTCACGGGGGTTCACTGGAAGCCGAAGTCCGGCAACCGGTTCCGCGGCGTGGTGCTCGCGCAGGACGCGCTCGCGGCATCGCTCAACGCGCCCGCGATCGACGTGTTCGATCGCGTCGGTGCGCTGCCCGTCATCCGCCTCGCGAAGAAGCTCGGTGTGACGAGCGACCTCGCCGAGGTGCGGCCGATGGCGCTCGGTGCCTCGTGCGTGAAGCCGATCGAGCTCGCGCGCGTGTACGCGGTGATCGCGCGGCGCGGCTGGGCGATCGCCCCGCGATTCGCGGTGCGCATCCGGCGCGGCGATGACGTGATCTTCGATGCCGCCGCGCCGGAGGATCCGTGGATCGATCCGGCGCGCCGGCTCGATCGCCTCGCCGCGATCGCCGGCGACGATCCCGACGTGCGCGTCTCCGCCGAAGGTGGCCAGCTCGTGGATGGGCGCACGGCGTTCCAGCTCGCCGACATGTTGGCCGCCGTGATCTCCCGCGGCACCGCTTCGGCCGCGGCGGTCGGTCGCCCCGCGGCGGGCAAGACCGGCACCACGAACGACAACACCGACGCGTGGTTCATCGGGTTCACCGGGCGGTCGCTCGCCGCCGTGTGGCTCGGCTTCGACGATCCGGTCCACAAGCTCGGCCGCGATGGCGACGGTGCGCATGCGGCGCTCCCGCTGTGGTCCCGCGCGATCCGCGCGGCCGAGGGCTCGCGCCCGCCCGTGCCCATCCCCGGCGCCGCGCCTCCCGGTCTCGACCACGTCTCGATCGACCGGGAGTCAGGCCTTCTCGCGGCTCCCGGATCGAGCGGCCTCGCGGTGTGGGTCCGGACCGGAACCGGGCCCACCGAGGTCTCTGGCCGGCCAGGGACCTCACCGACCGACTTCGGGCAGAGCTCGCGAGAGTTCTGAGTCTCGATCGGCTCGTCCTGCAACGTGCCGGCACGGGCCGAGCGAGGCCAACCACGCAGGTCACATGGGGGATCGGGTGGTATGCTGCCCGCGATGTTCGGCATGGGCGGCACAGAGATCATCGTGATCTTGATCGTGGCCCTCCTGTTTCTCGGGCCCGACAAGCTTCCGCAGGCCGCGAAGCAGATCAGCAAGGGGATCCGGGACCTCAAGCGGCAGTCGCGCTCGCTCCAGCAGCAGATCGAGGGCGACGAGCAGATCGGCGGCGCCCTCCGGGACATCAAGAGCGCGCTCCGCGGCGAGGACGCCCCGGTCACGCCGAAGAAGATCAAGCCGAAGAAGCCCAAGGTGCTCCCCGCCGGCGAGGAGAACTCGATCAACCCACCGACCGCGGCAGCGCCCACCGCCGAGGCGGACCCGGTGTCCCCCGCGGCGGTCGAGGCGCCGGGCTCCGAGCCCGTCGCCGAGGCTCCCGACGCACCGCGGGTCCGGCTCCCACCCGAGGCGGGCGAGCGTGACGCGGATGCTTCCCCGCCCGCCGAGGGTGACGACGAGGCGCTGGCTTCGCTGATCAAGCCCGCGGCGGGTACGGTCGCGAAGGGCTCCGAGCCAACGCATGGCTAAGCGCGCGCCCTCCGAAGCCGACGACGACGAGGACTCGGGCAAGGCAGCCGACCTCGAGGAGAGTCGGATGCCGTTCCTCTCGCACCTGCGAGAGCTCCGCGATCGTGTCCGCAACGCCGCCATCTTCTTCGCACTCGCGTTCGGGGTGTGCTGGTACTTCGCCAGCGACATCTTCGCCTGGCTCCGCGAGCCGCTGTTCCGGATCTGGCTGCAGCACACGGGGCCGGGGATCCCCGCCGCGGAGGACTGGGGCCCTCCGGTCCTGATCTACACGGGCCTCACGCAGCCGTTCTGGGTCGATATGTCGATCGGCCTGTGGGCCGGCATCTTCCTCGCGTCGCCGTTCATCTTCTATCAGCTGTGGAAGTTCATCGCGCCGGGCCTCTACAAGAAGGAGCGCAAGATCACGGTGGCGTTCGCCGTGTTCTCGGCGGTGTTCTTCGTCAGCGGCGCGCTGTTCTGCTTCTACTTCGCCCTGCCCAAGCTGTACGGGTTCTTCCTCGGCTACAACTCGCCGAACCTCAAGGCGCTCCCGAACATCCAGGACTACCTGGACATCACCCGTGACTCGATGCTCGCGTTCGGCGCGATCTTCGAGATGCCGCTCCTGATCTACTTCCTCGCGATGGTCGGCCTGGTCACCCACCGAGGCCTGTGGAAGTTCAGCCGGTGGTTCGTGGTGGTGGCGTTCGTGGTCGGCGCGATCCTCACCCCGGGCCCCGACGTCGTGTCGCAGGCGCTGATGGCGCTGCCGATGATCGCGCTCTACAACGTCTCGATCCTCCTCGCCTGGCGCGTGACAATCCGTCGCGAGAAGGCGGCGAAGGTGCTCGCCGATCGCGAGGCCGCGGCCGATGCCAAGGAGCGGGCGGAGCGCCGTGCGAAGGGCCAGCCCGAGGAAGACGATGAAGAAGAGGACGAGGACGACGAGTAGCGGCGGCTGACTACGCCGAGCGCGTGAACTTTTCCCACGGCACGCGGCGGAACCATACGTACGCGAGGCCGGTGCCGGCGATGCCCCAGATCAACATCGAGAGCATCGCGATGCTCTTCTTCTCGCCCTGCTTCTGTGTCTGCTTCGCGGCGCGGAAACCGTCGAGCGCATCGTAGAGATCGGGCGAATCCGCCGCATTCTGCTGCTCCGTGACCTCCTGATCGATCTTCGCGAACGCCGATCTCTCGCGCGCCGAGGCGATCAGATGGGCCGGGATGAACCCGAGGATGATCGACAGGACCACGCCCGCCGCGAACCGCCAGCGCGGCGTCTCCTGCGCATCCGGTGCGACCGTGATCGGCGCACCGGCTGCCGGCGTCGCGCGCTTCCTCACCTGGCCGAGCTGAGGCGTCGCCGTGCTCGGCGTCTGCGCGACCGGCACCGGTACACCCGCCGGCGGCGTGCTCATCTTCCTCGCGCGATGCTCGACCTCGTCGGCGGCGAGCTCCACCTTGAACGCCGCATCCTCCGCGGCGTCCGGTGGCGCGAACAGATCGACCGGCTCGTCTTTCGGCTTCGCCTTCGCCTTGGCCGCCGCGGGCTTGGCGCCCGGCCTGTCCACCGTCGGAGATAGGTCTACCGGCGGCGCAAAGGCATCGTCGCCGACCGTGTCCTTGCCATCGAGCGACGACAGCGACAGGGAATCCGAGCCGAGCGCGCCGAGATCCGTCGCGGAGGACTCCGTGTACGCGGCGGCCAGCCCGCTCGCGACGACGGGTCCCGTCCTGGCCTGGTTCGGCGGCGGCAGCGAGGATGCCGCCGGCCGCGGGGCGTTCGGTGGCGGCAACGACGACGTCCCCGAGCGCGCGGTGCTCGTCGGCGGCAGCGAGGCGCCACTCGTGCGCGGTGGCAGCGACGAGCTGTTCGGGCGCGTGGGCAAGTTCGGGGTGGAGAGTGCCGGCGGCGTGGTCGTGCCGGTGCGGATCAGCTGCGCCGGCGTGCGCCCCACGGCGCCCGATCCCTCTTGCGCCGGAGCGATGACCACGGGCGTTCCCGCGGGCGGCGTTGCCACGGCGTCCTCGATCTTGACGACCGCGCCGTGGTCACCGAGCGCCTTCGCGTAGACCTCCGCGGTCTCGCGATCGATGTTCGCCTTGACGCGAAACCGTCCCGCGGTGAGCCGCTTCTCGAGATCCGCGACCGGAACGCCGTACTTCTTGCCGATCGTCTCGGCGAGACGCTTGATCGTGTCGGGCGCGCGATCCGGCGCCTCGACGTAGACGTGAAACAGACCCATCCCTGTCCCCATCTTCCCACATCTCTGCGCGGGGGGAGATCTCTCCCGGTTGTCTCAAAGTTGCCCCGTGCGATCCGGCGCCCCTAGGGTTCTATATGCAGCTCGGCAAGGCAGTCCCGAAGATGTCGTTCTCGACCCGCCGGATCCGCCTCGGAGTCTCCCACCACGGCTCGCCGTCGCGGTGGACCGCGCCCGTCAAGGACGTCGCGGTGGAGCGCACCGCGAAGGTGCAGAAGAAGCGCCGCTAGCGGGCGCACCGACATCGGCGACCGTGTGCGACCGCTCAGCTCACGGTGATGGTCTTCGACGCAAGCATCGCGCCGTCGCTCATCCGCGCCCATTCGACGATGTTCTGCGCCCGCGCCGCCTGAGGGATGGCGGCCATCACGTTGTCGTTCGTGAACGTGGTGTCCGGCTGCCCGTACGTCGTGTACTCGCCGTGCGTCGCGAAGATGTTCTGCGTCAGCGCCTCGGGAAAGAACAGCTGCGAGACGTTCTTGGTGGTGGCTCCGAGCGTGATCTGGAAGTGGATGTGGATCGCGCGCCCCGGGTACCAGCCCGGGAAGCAGGTGTCGAAGTACACCGTCCCATCCGCCGCCGTGGTCTGCACGCCGCGGAAGAAGTCCATCGAGCTGTAGCTCGGCTGCTTCAGACACAGGCCCGGGTTCGGCGTCACGCCCGAGTAGCTGCCCGCGATGCTCGTGTGCCAGATCTTCACGACGGCGCCGGCGATCGGCGCGCACGTCGCATCGACGAGCTTCAGCGCGAGCCGCACGGGGAGCCCGGTCCAACCCTCGCTGACATCGACACGGGAGAGATCCGTCGCCGTGGTGCACGGGCCGTCGGTGGTTCCCGCGACGGGAAGACAGCTCGTCGCCGGTGTCGCGAACGGATCGGGATACGAGGCCTTGTCGGTCATCGCGATCGTGCCGCCCGTCGCCCACGGTCCGAACACGCCGGAGTCGGTCGCTCGGGTGTCAGTGCCGGCATCGACCAGGCCGTTGCCGTCGTGAGCACACGCGCTGACCAGCGGCGCGGCCGCGATCCCGAGCCCGATCCGCCGGAGAAGCTGACGACGGGTGAGTCCTTGCATGCCCGGTAGACTCGCCCATGCGCGCCGAGCCGTCATCGGCGGAACCACTCCGAGATGCGTGGGCCGTCCGACGCCGATGGCGGTCGAGCGGAGATCTCAGTCCCCCGGCGGCGGCACGCGCGACGAGGCTTCGTTGTAGCCATCTCTCGCGCGCGAGTTATCCGGATCGAGCTGCAGCGCCTTCTTGAAGTTGTTCGCGGCCTCGTTGTTGTTGCCTGAATTCAGATAGGCCTCGCCGAGCAGCACGAACACCTTCGCGTTGCGCGGCGCGAACTTCGCGGCCTTGCGGAGGTGCGCGATCGCATCGCCGAACAAGCCCTGGCGAAGCGCGATGTCGCCCATCCCGATCATCGCGGACGCGTTCTTCGGATCGAGCTCGAGCGCCTTCTTGAAATTCGACGCCGCGCCGGTGGTATCGCCGTTCGCGAGCTGCGAGCTTCCGAGTTGCGCGAAGAACCCGGCCTTGCCCTCTCCGGTATCGGGCGGAGGCGTGGTGTCCGTCACCGTCGGTGGTGTCGGAATCGGCGTGCCGTAGGGATCCTCGGGGGTATCGGTGATGCCCGGGGTCTTCGTCACCGGCGGCGTCACCGGCGTGATGTTGACGTTCGTGACCGGCGGGGGCTGCGTGACCGCATTCCTCGGATCCGGGGTGCCCGGCGGCAGGAAGCCGGTGTTGTCGGGCGTACCGGGAGGCGCGAACCCGAAGTCCGGACCGGCCGGGCGACGCGGACCACCGGTCTCGCGCGGAGCGCCCGGCGTGCGCGAGCCGCCATTCGACGTGGGCCTCCCGTTGGTCGGCTTCGCGGCGACCACGACCTTGCTGTCGGGAGCCGCGGCGTCGGCTTCGAGGATCGTACTCGGTGCGGCATCGGCGGGCGCGCCCATCGCGACATCACTGCCGCTACCGTCTGTGGCGGTGTGCTTCGAACCGCCCCGCGAGAGCGCGAATGCGACGGTACCGCCGACGAGCAGCAGCGCGAGCATGCCGATGATCAGCCCCCAGCGGCGGCCCTGCGGCGGCGCGTCTTCGTCGTAGAGCGAATCGGCCATGCTCGGCGCGCGGCTGCGGGAGGCACCGGCACTCCGCGATGCGGCGAGGTCGTCGCCTTCGTCGTACCAGACCTGCGAGACGTTCTGCTCGTCGGGATCGACCGAGGGACGCTGCGCGCGCTTGGGCGCGTCGATCGTCCCCACGACGGGCGCCTGCACGACGGGCTCGGGCACCGGACCTGCGACGATCGGCACGCCGACCTTCGGGGTCCCGGTCGACCGGCGCGGTGGCACCTCACTGGCGACGACCACGGGCGCGACGGGTGCGGGCATCGCCGGCAGGCCATCGGCGGAGATGCCCAGCCGCGCCATCACGCGCGAGACCGATGCGGGCGGCACGCTCTCGCGACGGCGCGCGATCGAGTCCTCCATCACCTCGCCGGTATCGAGGCCGCGGCGCAGTGCCTCGACCATGCGCGACGTGGTGGCGAACCGGTTCTCCGGATCCTTCGCGAGCATCTTCGCGACGGCGGCCTCCATCCACAGCGGGACGCCCGGGCGGCGCGTCGGCAGCGGGGCCGGGGACTCGGTGACCTGCTTTGTCAGGATGTCGAACACGCGGCTGCCGGAGAACGGCGGCGCACCGGTGAGGATCTCGTAGGCAACGCAGCCGAGCTGGTAGATGTCGGCGCGCCGATCGATCCGATCACCACGTGCCTGCTCCGGGGACATATAGCGCGGATCGCCGAACGTCATGCCGAGGTTCGTCGCGTCGGCGGCGGGGGTCACCGGCCCGTCGGTGTCGACGAGCTTCGCGAGGCCGAAGTCGAGCAGCTTGACGAAGTTTGTCTTCGCGCGGCGCGTGGTCAGGTAGATGTTCCGCGGTCGCAGATCGCGATGCACGTACCCGATCGCGTGCGCCTCCATCAGCGCCTCGCCGACCTGGATCAGGACATCGGCGGCGCGCTCGATCGAGAGCTGCTTCTCGCGCTGCAGCACCATGTCCAGCGTCTCGCCTTCGAGCAGCTCCATCGCGAGATACAGCCGGCCATCGGGGGTGCGGCCGAAGTCGTGGATCTCGACGATGTGCTCGTTGTCGATGTCAGCGACCGTGGTGGCCTCGCGGCGGAACCGCTCGATCGCGAGGTCATCGCGCGAGAGCTCCGCGTGGAGGACCTTGATCGCGACCCGCCGGCGGAGCGTGACGTGCTCCGCGCGATAGATCGTGCCGGATGCTCCCTGGCCGAGGAGCGCCTGCACCTGGAACCGCTCGCCGAGCAGCTTGCCTACGAGGGCATCGCCGGTCGACGTGCGGACCTTGGGACGGCCGCAATTCGGGCAGAACAACGCCGAGTCGGCGTACCCGTGATTGCAACCTGAGCAGACGATCGGGGCAGTCATGTCATGTGCGGACATTGGGCCGGG
>JAYVLW010000253.1:0-4805 GCA_043759315.1 Myxococcales bacterium | reverse complement strand
GCGCGTCTCCGATCTTCGGCCGGATCGGCGGCGGCGGCTCCCACCCGGGCCACGAGGACGAAGCAGACGAAGGATCTCACCACCTTTGTCCAGTATGCCATCGTTCCACGCGCCACCGGCTTCCGGGCTGGCCAGGCGTCCAGCGCCGCTACGACATCAGTACGGGCAGGCGCGCGGCGAGAGCCGGATCCGGCCGACGCCCTCGAGCTCGAGCACACGGTCCCACGTGGTCTCGGTGGCCTCGCCGAACGGAAACGCGAACGCCGTCGGTGCGTAGCCCGCGGCGCGCAGGATCTCGATCGAGGGCTTCACTTCGTCGGCGATGTACGCATCGAGGCCGTGGGAGTCGACGTAGGCGTTGGCGTGGAGGTGATCGACGCTGTGGGCCTCGATGTCGTGACCGTCGGCGGCGAGCTGCTTCACCTGGGCCTTCATGTCGTCGGTGTAGTTCTGGAAGCGCGTCACGAAGAACGTGACTCGCGCACGGTGGGCGGTGAACACGTCACGCGTGGCGGTCCACGCATCGACGGCCTGGTCGTCGAACGCGAACGCGAACGCGGCGCGCGGCGGCTGGGAGGGTTCGAGCTCGTCGTACCCGACGAAGTCCAGGTGATGAAGCTCCGCGAGGCGGAACATCCAGTCGATCGTCTTGCGAGACACGGTCACGTCCGGAACGTGGGCGTGAAACAGCGCGACCGCGGTGTTGCGCTCGGCGTAGGAGAACACCTCCTCGACGAGGCCCACATCGAGGTCCGCGGACAGATCGTCGACCGAGTTGCTGCACAGGACGCGTCGGTCATCCCAGCCGTAGGTGAGCCAGTCCACGTCGTGGCAGCCCGCGACGAGCGTCAGGAGCACGAACCACGCTGCCCGGGCGACGTTCACAGGGCCTTGTGGAGAGCTTCCGCCAGGAGTGGTGACGCGTGCTCCGAGTCGTTGAGTCGCACGAGCTGCAGCTCCGCGATCGAGGGACCGGAGAGCACGTTGAGCGTCGCCGGGGCCTGGCGAAACATCCACACGCGTGACAGCGGCAGGCCGAGCACGTGGCAGAGCAGGGCGCGATTGACGGCGTCGTGCGCTGCGATCAGCGCCGTGTCGTTCGGGCCGAGCCGGGCGATCGTCCGGACGAGCACGGGCCACGCACGTCCCTCGACGTCGCCCAGGGTCTCCGCATTGGGGCCCGCGGGCACGTCGCGATCGGGGCGCGCGCGCCAGGTGCCGAACATCTCCGCGTGCGAGAGCTCGATGTCGGAGGCGAGCTTGCCTTCCCAGTCGCCGTGCGAGATCTCGAGGAGGCCGGGGTCGAGCTCGAGCGTGATGGAGCGGCCGGCGAGGACAGCCTCCGCCGTGCGGCGTGCCCGCGAGAGCGGCGAGGAGATCGCGATCGCGATCGGCAAGTGCGCGAGGCGCGCGCCGAGCGCCGCGACCTGCGCCTCTCCTTCGGGAGACAGCGGAATATCCGTCCGGCCCTGGTAGCGGCCCTCGCGATTCCACGCGGTCTCTCCGTGGCGAACCAGCAGCACGTTCATGAGGCCGAATGTAACGTGTTGCGCGCCGCGTCACGGGCCGGGGAGAGCGCGAACCGCCTCGATCTGGACGCTGCGCACGTGGTAGCCAAGCTCCCATGACTCATCGCAGCCGCATCCTCGGCATCGGCATGGCGGTCCCCAAGCGGATCGTGACGAACCACGACCTCGCCGCGAAGATGGAGACGTCGCACGAGTGGATCGTGGAGCGCACGGGCATCGAACAGCGACACTGGGTGTCGGCGGGCGAGACCGGTGCGTCGCTGGGCGCCGCCGCCGCGACGCAAGCGCTCGAGCGCGCGAAGGTCGACGTCAAGGATGTCGATCTGATCATCTACGCCACCTTGTCTCCCGACTACTTCTTTCCAGGCACCGCGGTGTTCGTCCAGCGCGCGCTCGGTCTCAAGGACATTCCCTGCCTCGATATCCGTCAGCAGTGCACGGGCTTCATCTACGGCCTGTCGATCGCCGATGCGTACATCCGCACGGGCAACTTCAAGAACATCCTGCTGATCGGTTCGGAAGTTCACTCCACCGGCCTCGATGTCTCGACCGCGGGCCGCGACGTCACGGTGTTGTTCGGCGACGGCGCCGGCGCGGTGTTGATCGGCCGCGCCACCGACGAGCAGCACATGATCCTCTCGACCCACATCCACGCGGATGGCACCGAGGCGGAGATCCTGTGGACCGAGTATCCGGCGAGTGCTCACGATCCTCGGATCAGCGAGGCGGCGATGGCCGAGCGGAAGCACTTCCCCGTGATGAACGGCAAGAAGGTGTTCAAGCACGCCGTGATGAAGATGCCGGCCGCGATCATGGAGGGCATGATCACGAACGGCCTCAAGCTCGAGGACATCGACATGATGATCCCGCACCAGGCGAATCTGCGGATCAATCAGATGGTCGCGCAGATGATCGGCATGCCGATCGAGAAGACGCACAACACGATCATGAAGTACGGCAACACCACGGCGGCCTCGATCCCGATGTGCATGAACGACGCGATCGACCTCGGCAAGATCAAGCCGGGGAACCTGGTCTGCCTCGTCGCGTTCGGTGCCGGCCTGACGTGGGGCTCCGCGTTCCTTCGCTACTGAGCTCCTCACTCACCCGAAGCGGCAGCGTAGGCGAGCCAGCCCGTCACCACGAGGCCGAAATCGATCAACGCGAGGATCGCGCCGAGCTTCCCGGTGGACCCGATCCCGATCATGACTCCCGTCGAGCGCACGGCAGGATCATCAGAGGCGTTGGGGAGACGAACGAAGCCATCGATCCCGAACCAGACCGCGTCGCGGAGGTGGTAGCGGCCGCCGATCGCGATCAGCGCCCTCGACCCATGCATTGACTCCACCCCGAGCCGGGCGCCGAGCCTGCTCCCCGGCGCGATTCCGACATCGATCTCGAGCTCTCCGCCACCGCTGATCTCCGAGCGCCTGTTGTCCGCCCAGCGAAAATTCAAGGTCGCCGCGGTGAAGCCCACGCGAACTCGCAGATCGACCGAGCGGCAAACGGGAACGATCAGGCCGACCCCGATCCGGTTGAGCACCTTCCCCAGGTTGCTCGGCCGCGCGATGCCTGCGGGCGCCGGTGTGTGCGTCGCCAACCCGACGAACAGGGAGGGCTCGAGGTAGAGCGATGGTTCACACGCCGCTGGGTGTCTCGGCGTGGGAGCGAGAGGCGGCTCCGGGGCCGCCTGCGCAGAAGCGGTGGCGAACAACACACCAAGGGCTGCCGTGACGGCGCATGTCGACATCACCCTCAGCATGCACCAACGGTCAGCGCGATCGTGACCCTCTCGCAGTGGTCAGTCAGTCAGGCAGCCGCGACGGCGAAGATCGCGTCGACGTCGGCGAGGATCTTGTCCTCGGTCACCCCCTTGGCGAGGGCGAGCTCCTTGACCAGCAGGCCGCGCGCGGTCTCGAGCATCTTGCGCTCGCCGAACGACAGGTCCTTGGTCGCACGCAGCACCGAGAGGTCGCGCATGACCTCGGCGATCTCGAACACCGAGCCGGTCTTGATCTTCTCCATGTACTCGCGATAGCGGCGATTCCAGGTCTGGGTGTCGCGGGGGATGTCCCGCGACCTGAGGATCTCGAACACCTCTTTCACCTGCTTGGCGGTGATGAGGTCCCGGAGCCCGACCGAGCCCGCGTTGACTGTAGGAACCATGATCTTCATCCCGGTCTCGATGATCTTGAGGATGTAGACCGAGGTCTGGCTCCCGCCGATGTCGCGCTGCTCGAGGGCGACCACCTCGGCCACCCCGTGGACCGGATAGACGGCCTTGCTGCCAACGGTAAATGCTTGCTTCAACAGATTGCCCCCAGCACAACCATGCTAGCAGCCGAGGTGGGGGCTGTCAAACTACACCAACTCACAACCAGCCGATATCATTGATAAAGGCGTAAGACAGGCTACGGCTCGGCTGGGTTCACCGAGCCGTGGCGTACTCGACCATGGTCGCCACCGCGAATCCCGTTCCGCCCTTGGGCTGGGAGGGGCGGGCGCTGGTGACCGACGCCGGACCGGCGATGTCGACATGGACCCACGGGGTGTCCTTGGCGAACGTCTTGAGGAACAGGCCCGCGGTGATCGCCCCACCGAACCGGTCGCCGGTGTTGCGCATGTCCGCGATCGGGCTCTTCAGCTGCTCGCGCAGGCGGCTGTTGAGCGGCAAGCGCCACATGTCCTCACCGGAGCGCTCGGACGCGTTCATCCACGTCTTGAGCAGCGCCTCGTGATCGGACATCACCCCCGCCGTGTACGGCCCGAGCGCGACCATGCACGCCCCCGTCAGCGTCGCGAAGTCGAACATCTCGTCGGGCTGGACCTTCGTGCGCACGTACGTGATCGCATCACCGAGCGTCAGGCGGCCTTCGGCATCGGTGTTGTTGATCTCGACCGTCGTGCCGTCCATCGAGGTCAGTACGTCGCCGAGCTTGTACGCGTGACCCGACACGAGATTCTCGCAGCACGCGGCGATCGCGTGGACCTCGACGTCCGCACCGAGCGTGGCGATCGCATCGATCGCGGAGATCACGGCGGCCGCGCCCGACATATCGACCTTCATGTCCTCCATGCCCTGCGACGGCTTGAGCGAGTAACCGCCCGAGTCGAACGTCACGCCCTTGCCGATGAACGCGATCTTCTTCTTCGCCTTCTTCGCCGGCTTGTACGTCATGTGGACGAACTTGGGCTCCTGCTCGGACCCCTGTCCGACGGCGAGGAACATGCCCATGCCGAGCTTGGCGCACTCCTTGGCGTCGAGGACCGTGACGG
>JAYVLW010000252.1:0-5856 GCA_043759315.1 Myxococcales bacterium | reverse complement strand
CACCCTGCTGGTGGCCTGCGGCGGTAAGCTCGAGGCTGCGCCGGAGCGCACCGTGAAGCTCGTCCCGATCACCGACACGCTCTGCGTCACCAAGGGATCCGCCAGGGTCGGCGCAACGGTGGTGGAGCCAACGATGCGCGCGGTGGCGCTCGGCTCGCGCGGCGATGGCGCGGCGCTCGAGCTCGTGTACCGCGGCGACACGGAGGCCATGCGCGAGCTCGCTTCGGGGGCCGCGCGCCGGCAGGTCGGGCTCAAGCTGCGCGCGCAGAACAGCTGCAACGTCGTCTACGTGATGTGGCGCCTCGATCCGAAACCGATGCTCGAGGTCTCGATCAAGCTCAACCCGGGCAAGGCGTTCCACGCGGAGTGCGGCGCCGAGGGCTACACGAAGATCAAGGCGACAAAGAGCTGGCCCGTGCCGGTGCTCGCGGCAGGCGACAAGCACGTCCTGCGCGCGGCCATCAACGGCGATGACCTCACGGCATGGATCGACGAGAAGGTCGCGTGGCGCGGCACCCTGCCCGCCGCTGCCCGCGCCCTCGTCGGGCCTGCAGGGATCCGGTCCGATAATCTCTCGTTCGACCTCGTGAGCTTCAGCGCGCCCGCCGCCGAGACCACCGGGGTGTGCAAACCCGACGCCGCTGACAGCTAGCACCCGTCGCTCAGCCGCGGCCCAGGATTCGCTTCAGGAAGCTCGGCTTGGTGCGCGGCGGCACGCTCTCGCCCGCCTCGAGGGACTCGCGCATCTCGGCGGCGGACTCGAAGCGCTTGGTGCGATCGTGGGCGAGCGCGCGCGCGACCGCGAGGTCGAGCCAGCCCGGGATCTCGGGTCGGAGCTTCGCCGGGTGGCGCTCGAGCTCGCCCTTCATGACCTTCGCGAGCAGCTCTCGCTTGGACTTGTAGGCGTACGGCCACTTGTTCGTCAGTACCTCGAACATCACGACACCGAGCGAGAACAGGTCGGCGCGCGCGTCGACCGACGTCGGGTCGGTGTACTGCTCGGGGCTGATGTAGAACGGCGTGCCGAGGAGCTGGTTGCGGCTCGTGAGCTTGAGCTCGTCGTCCGCCTTCGCAAACCCGAGGTCGAGGATCTTCACTTGCTCCCCCACACCGTCGGGACCGGGGGTGAGGTAGACGTTCGCGCTCTTGAGATCGCGGTGGATCACCCGCCGCGCGTGGAGCGCCTCGAGCGCGCCGAGCACGCCGATCGAGATCCGGGTGACGCGCATCGGATCGAGCATGCCCTCGGTCTTGCGGATCGTATAGAGGTCCTTCCCGTCGAGCCGGTCCATCTCGATGAACGCGCAGCCGTCCTCGGTGGTGCCAGCATCGTGGACGCCAACGAACGCCGTACCGCCGACGGCCGCGGTCTCGCGGGCCTCCCGCACGAACCGGGACCCGAGCTCCTTGTCGACGGCGAACCGCTTGTGGAGGATCTTGAGCGCGATCGCGCGGCGGAGCATCACGTGCTCGGCCGAGTACACCGCCGCCATGCCGCCAACGCCGAGCAACGCGCCGATCTGGTACTTGCCCAGGATCGTCTCGCCCGTCCGCACCTCCGGGCAGTCCTCCGGCTCCCCAGGGTGTCGTATGCCGCACATCTGGCAGTCCGACATGACCGCCCCAGTCTAGACGATCTAGGGGCTAGTTCGCCGCCACCGCGGGCTTCATGACGCCGAGGACGTAGCGCTTCGGATCGAAGAACCGGTTCGCCGAAGTCTTGACGGCTGCCGACGATACGCGGGCCAGCGTCGCGCTGATATCGAGATTCTTGCCGAGATCGTCGCCGTAGTAGGCAGCTTGACGGATCTGGCTCATCCACCACCAGTTCGTCTTGCTGTCGGTCTCGCGGGTGCGCTTGAGAGTTTCTTTGACCTTCGCGAGGTAGTCGTCGCTCACACCCTCCTTCGCGACCTTCGCGACCTCGTCGAACACCGCCTTCTGCAGCTTCTCCACGTTCTCGGGTGCGCACCCGAAGAACACGCCCAGGTCGCGGCGCTGCTTCGGCTCGCGCGCCAGGCTCGCCCAGATCTGGACCCCGTAGACGCCGCCCATGTCCTCGCGGAGCACCTCACGGAGGCGGATCCGCAGCACCATCGACAGGATGGTCGCGTCGCGGGCGCCCTCGATCGTCCACTTGTCGCCGGCGTTCATCGACAGGTCGACGAAGCTCTTCGGCTCGCTGCCGAGCTGGAACGTCTTCGTCACCTTGCCCGCGGGGAACTTGACGCCGATGTCCTTCCACATCTCCTTGCGGCCCTTGCTCGGCAAGCTACCGAGATACGTCTCCACGAGCGGCTGCAGCGTTGCCAGGTCGAGGTTCCCGACGAACACGAACGTGAAGTCACCGAGGTCGGAGAACCGATCCTTGAACACGCCGAGCGCCTTGTCGTGATCTACCTGACCGACCATCTCGGTGGTCTCCGGCGCGTAGCGCGGGTGGTTGCTGCTGGTCACCGCGCTCATCTTCTCGAAGAAGGCACGCTCGGGATCCAGCTCGCGGTTGCGCACGTCCTCGAGCTCCTGCGCCCTCCAGCGCGCGAACGCCTTCGCATCCCTTCTCGGGGACGTGACGCGCAGGTACGCGAGCTGCAGCGCGGTCTCGAGATCCGCCGGGCGGCCGCCGCCGCTGATCGACTCGGCGAGCTCGGAGATCCCCACGCTCGCGCGCGCGTCCTTGCCGGCGAGCACCTTCGTCAGTGCGGTGGCATCGAAGTCGGCGACGCCCGACGAGCTCACGATCCCTGCCGCGAACCGTGCATGAACGAAGTCCTTGTCCGAGACGAGCGACGAGCCGCCGCGCTGGAAGCCGGTGAACAGCACCTCGTCGTTCTGGTGGGTCGTGGGCTTCACGAGCACCTTGATCCCGTTCGACAGCGTCCAGGTCGTGATGTCGTTCGCCTCGTCGCGCTTGGTCGCGACGACCTTGCCTGGCGTTGGCTTCGTCGCCATCAGCGGCTTGTCCCCCGCGTCGTCCTTCCACGGCTCGACCTGCGCGGTGGTCGCCGCGGCGACCAGGGCCTTGACCTGATCGACCGTCGGGATCTTGCTCTTCGCGGGCGCGGAGATCGTGATGACCCGACCCTTCTCACCGCCCCACGTCTTCGCGAGGTGGTTGAGCTCGGCGAGCGTCACCGTCGGGACGAACTCGCGGTTGTACGCGAGCTCGACGGCGCGCCCCGGCATCTGCTCGCCCTCGAAGAACAGGCGCGTGATCTCGTCGGCCAGCTCCGAGGCGTGCGTCTTCTCCCACTCCGCCGCCGAGTTCTCCGCGCTCGTCAGCTGGTCCTTCGCGGCGCGCGCCAGCTCGGACTCCAGGAACCCGTACTTCTCGACGCGCGTGATCTCGCGGAACAGCGCGGTCACGGTCTCCTCGATGCGGCCTTCCTTCGCGCCGGCGTAGCGATTGAACGTGTCGCTCGTGCGCGCGAAGCCGCCGGTACCCGAGCCAGCATAGAGGAACGGCGAGTCCGGCTCCTGGCCGAGCTCCGCGAACCGCGCGCCGAGCATCGAGTGGTACAGGTTCTCGACGATCAACCGGCGGTAGTCGCCCTTGGTCGACTCGCGGCGATGCTCGAGCTTGTCGTAGACGCTGATGCTCGTGGACGGCATCTCCTTGTCGGTCTCGATGGTCACCAGCGTCGGGTGTTCGCGCGGGACGGGCACCGGCTCGCGCGCCTTCGCGTTCGGGGTGCGCGAGAGATCGCCAAACCGGCGCGCGATCTCCGTCTCGAGCTGCTTCTCGTCGAAGTCGCCGACGGCGATCACCGCCATGTTCTGCGGCTGATACCAGTCCTTGTAGAACCGCACGAGCGTGTCGCGCGGTGCGGTCTTGAGGATCTCGGGCTGCCCGATCGGCAACCGCAGCCCGTACTTCGAGCCCGAGAAGATGATCGGGAACTGCTTGTCGAAGATCCGCGCATCCGCGCCGCGGCCGAGGCGCCACTCCTCGAGCACCACGCCCCGCTCCTTGTCGACCTCGACAGGATCGAACGTCACGTCGGCTGCCCAGTCGCGCAGGATGTCGAGCCCCTTCAGCATCACCGTCTGATCGTCGGTGGGGACCATGAGCTGATACACGGTCTGATCGAAGCCCGTGTACGCGTTCAGATCGGCGCCGAACCGGATCCCCGACTTCTCGATGTAGTCGATGATCTGCTGCTTGGGAAACCGCTTCGTCCCGTTGAACGCCATGTGCTCGACGAAGTGTGCGAGGCCGCGCTGGTCGTCGTCCTCGAGGACGGCACCCGCGTTGACCGCGAGCCACAACGCGGCGCGCTGCTCGGGCTTGTGGTGCTTGACGATGTAGTAGGTCAGGCCGTTCGGCAGGGTCCCCGTCTTGATCATCGGATCGAGCGGCGACACGGGGTCCACGCGTTCCGGTGGATCGACCGGGTGCGCCGTGACGACTTCGGCCGGCATGTCGACCTTCGTCGGCGGCGGAGCCTTCGCGGCGCCACAGCCGGCGGCGACGGCGCAGGTGATCAGGGCTCGGGCGAGATTCGATCGCATCGCGGACATGGTGCCATCCTCGGACATGTGAAGGGTCAACCCGGCAGGAACTTGGACGCTGCAATGCACGCGCCGTTGCACCAGTCGCGCACACTCGGAGGTTCTTGGTGCCGTCCCGACATCGAACGTGTCACCGCGGCAAGGCGTTGCGATCGGCGCTGTCACCGTGACACCAGCGGCGCCCGCGAGGGAGGCCCGATGCGACTGCACGCGGGCGCCAGAATCACGGCCAGGGTTGGCGCGCAACCCGGCGCGACCGCTGCGGAAACTGACCAGGGTCGAAAGTTGGCCCTCCCGCGTCCGACGGGCGAAAACCGTAGGCATGTCCCGACCTACGGCAAGGCTGTTGCTCGTGGTGTGTGCGTTCGCCGCCCCCGCTCACGCGGACAAGAAGAACGAGATCCGCGCGGTCAGCTTCGAGGACACGCCCGGCGCGACCCGCATCCACGTGCGCGGGGCGCAGACCCCGATGTTCACGGTCTACAAGCTCGATCGGCCGACCCGCGTGGTGATCGACGTGCCGCGCTCGCGGCTCTCGGAGGCGCTGGCAGGTCACGAAGCCGCGACCGAGCTCGTGCCGAACACGTGGGCGGTCAGCCGGATCACCGCGCAGCAGCTCGACGATGATGGTCCGCTGGTCCGTGTCAGCGTGACCCTCGCGCGGCCGGGGCGCTACGACGTGACGACCGAGGGCAACGAGATCGTGGTCGCAGTGACCGCGCGCGATGCGGCGCCGAGGGCCGCGGGCGCCGGCGGCGAGGTGCTCGCGAAGGCCGAGGCCGACCGGGCGACGGCCGACCAGGCGCGCGCGAGGGCGGAGGCCGCGATGACCGCGGCCCGCACGGATGCGCAGAAGGCGAAGGAGCTCGCGGGCGCGACGCAGGTCGAGGCCGAGCGCTTGCGCAAGCTCGCGGGCGACGAGACGGCGCGAGCGGAGAAGGCGCTCCGCGCTGCCGAGGACGCACGGAGGAGCGGTCAAACGAGCACGGCGGATCTCGAGCGCGCGAAGCAGCAGGCGATCGTCGCACAGCGCGAGGCGGCGAAAGCGAACGCGGATGCGACGCGCGCGAACGCTGCCTCGTCTGCTGCCCAGGCCGAAGCCGAGCGGACGCGGCTCGCCGCCGAGCGCGCCACACGCGACGCACAGGCGCAGCTCGCGATCGCGAAGCGCGAGGCCGAGGCCGCTCAGGCGATGGTCGCGGTGCAGACGACCGCCGCCGCGAAGGCCCGCACCGATGCCGAGGCTGCGCGGCGTGATGCCGAGAAGGCGCAGACGTTGGCGGCCGCGCAGAGCGATGCCGCCGCGCGCGCCCGGAGCGAGGCCGAGCTGGCGCGGCGGGACGC
>JAYVLW010000251.1:0-4219 GCA_043759315.1 Myxococcales bacterium | reverse complement strand
TCACCACGGATCCCGCGCTCGGGGTCGAGGACCGTATAGATCTTGCCCGAGCCGAACCGCACCAGGATCGCCGACACTCCGGTCAGCTGATCGAGCGCGTAGGTTCCGACGCGCGGTTCGTTCATGTACCACTGGAAAGTGACCGTGAAATCCTGGCTGTTGCCGGCCGGGACCTGGTTGGCGCCGAAGCGCCAGCGTGCGGGCGCACCGGGAGCGTCGACCTCCATGCCCACGCCACCCACCGCCTCGTCGATGCACTGGAGGCGCTCCGTGATGTCACCGGTGACGCGCCCGCAGCCTTTCACCGGGATGATCTCGCCGGGTGGCGGCTGGTCGCACGTCGCGGGGCGCTGACGGATCGCCGCCATGACCGGGTGCACGCTGCGCGCCGAGCGGATGACGGCGCGATCGGTGATCGTTCCGTAGCCACGGTCGCCCCAGGTATCCGTCCACGAGTTCGCGAGCTCGAACAGCGCGTGCACCGGATCGTGATCGACGAGCACGACCGCGTGGTACCCGACGACGCAGTGGGGGTGTTGCTTGCACTCGGTGCAACCGCTCGCGCCCATGCAGTCACACCGGCATTCGCCCGGCGGGTAGCTCGCAGGTACATCGATCGCACCGAACGAAGGCTCGCCCGTGAGCCAACCCGTGTTCTTGTAGATCGGCAGCGACACGATCGGGAATCCGCCGCGATCGAGGGCGGCGCGTAGCGCCTGCGGTGTCGCGTCACTGTCGGAGAATGCGGTCGCAGCGAACATCGGATCGCAGGTGAAGTCGACGTTGCGGCGGGACTCGTTCATCGCCGACGCGTTGGTCGCGTGGTCCCATTGATAGTGCGACTCCCATGCCTGGTCGTGGATGAGCGTCGTCGCGCGCAGCGACTGCGCAGCATCCTCGACGTACCAACCGCCGCGACAATCCTCCGCGGTGAAGTCTCGCAGACCGTGGCCCGCGTACCAGAGGTGCGGAACCGACGGATGAAAGCCTTCGAGACCGAGCGTGCACGCGACAGCCTCGAGAGAGCCAAGCATCGCGTGTGCGGCGCACCAACCGCATTCGCCTTGGTCGTGGATGGCGAAGCATTCGCGGAGCTTGTCGCGCCGGCCACTCGCTTGATTGCTCCACATCGGGTCGTCGATGCCGCCGGGTTCGGGAGGTGTCGCGGGATCCCCGCGCTGCGGCGCGCTCGGAGCGGGACCTGCGTGCTGCGGTTTCGACAGTAGGCACGTGAAGTAGCCGGGAACCGGCTCGATCCGGATGCACGTCCCGTGGTCGGGGCCCCCTGGTGGTGCCGAGCCGGGAGCTGCTTGTTTCTTGCAGCTCATCACGAGCACGAGTACGCAGCACGCCCATTTCACGCTCTGGATGGTGCCACAGCTCTGCAATGGAGGTCCCGGCTCTGTCCGAAGTCGGTCTCAGCGGCCGACGACTGGGCCGCGATCCTGTCGCGTTACCTCGGAACCCCGTGAGAAGATCGCCCCGATGGGAGAACAGCGCGTCGAGAGCGAAGGCCACTACGAGATGCTGTGGGACTGCGACCACTGCACGACCAAGGGCTTACTCGGACTGAGTCAGAGGTTCTGCGCCGAGTGCGGTGCGCCGCAGAACCCGGTCAAGCGTTACTTCCCGAAGGAAGGGGAGCAGAAGCGCGTCGACGGGCACAACTACGAGGGCGCCGATCGGCAGTGCCCGAGCTGCGACTCGGCGATGGGCGCGAAGGCCAAGAACTGCACGCACTGCGGCGCGCCGATGGATGGATCCGCGCGCGAGGTCAGGGGGGTCGCCGCGCCCGTTGTCGCTCCCCCGCCGAAGAAGCGGCGCTGGTGGATCGTGGCGGTTGTCATCGGCGTCATCGCGCTCATCATCTTCGGTACCTGGTACCGGTTCTTCCGCACCAAGTCCGCCGAGCTCGCCGTCACGGAGCACCGGTGGTCGCGCGAGATCGCGATCGAGGAGTTCAAGCTGCTGTCCGAGGCCGACTGGCGCGATCGCGTGCCGGCGGGCGCCGAGTCCTCGTCGTGCAGTCGCAAGGAGCGCTCCACGCGTCAGGTCAAGACCGGCCGCGAGGACTGCAAGACCGAGCGGAAGGACAAGAAGGACGGCACGTTCGAGCAGGTCAGGAAGTGCACGCCCGTCTACGCGAGCGAGCCTGTCTACGACGACTGGTGCAGCTACATGGTGCGGCGCTGGAAGCAGGTCGATGCCGCGAAGACCTCGGGCACCGGCATGTCACCCGCGTGGTCGACGGCGAGCCTGCCCGCGGCGGACGTGCCCGCCACCCTCGGCGCGAAGCGACAGGGCAAGCGTACCGAGACGCTGACCGTTCACTTCGGCGACCAGAGCTGCGAGGTCTCCGACGCCACGTGGCGCAAGTACGTCGACGGCAAGAAGGCCAAGGTCGAGGTCCGCGCGTCGTCGGGCGACGTGGTGTGCGATTCGCTGTAGAGATCGCCGAGCTACAGGATCTCGCCGCCCCCACCGTCGTCATCCGGCGGGGGTGCGCACACCCCGAGCGTGTCCCCGTGCTTCGCCTGGTGAGGCGCGACGGCGTGGTTGCCGACGCAGATCTCGTGCGCGTTGTCGGGGTTGCCCGGGGGGATATGGCAGACCAGCGTCTTCTTGGGGTTGGTGCAGCCCAGGTGCCCGTTCGGCAGCGTCACCGCGGACTCCTCCGTTCCGGTGAGATACATGCTGTCGTCTTCGGGCTGCGACTCGATGCAGCCGCCCGCCGCGCTGGCGAGGATGACGAAACCGGCCATGATCGGAAGCCTTGGTGTTCTCATGTGAGAGCTAGTGGGTCGCCCGATCCAGGAAGTCGCAAGAAACGTCGGTTCGGCCGCGACGTAGGACTGTGCGGAGACCGCACAGCAGCTCGGAGAAGCGGTTCGCGGGAGTCGCTCAGCGCTTCTTGCGCGAGGTCGTCGACTGGACCTTGCGGCGGCGCAGGCGCGTGGATTCCTTGAGCCGGCGCTCGGTGCGCTCGATCATCTGCTGCTGGCTGTGCTTCGCGCCCATGCCGGTTCGCTGCACGTAGCTGCCGTCGGGCTGCATGTCCCACGCCCCGCGCTGGTCGGAGAGCTGGGTGTCGAGGATGTGGCGCAGCTCGCTCTGCAGGCGGACATCGTCGATCGGCACGAGCACCTCGACGCGCTTCTCGAGGTTGCGCTGCATCGCGTCGGCGGAGCCAAGGTAGTACTCGGGCTTGCCGTTGTTGTGGAAGTGGTAGATCCGGCCGTGCTCGAGGAACCGCCCGATCACGCTGACGACCTTGATCGTGCTCGACACGCCGGTCAGACCCGGGCGGAGGCGGCACGAGTCGCGGACGATGAGGTCGATGGTCACGCCGCGCTGCGAGGCGCGATAGAGCGCGCGCACGATGTCGACGTCCTCGAGCGCGTTGAGCTTCCACTGGATGTGGCCGCGCCCGCCGCCGCCCTGGATCGCGATCTCTCGCTCGATCTTCTCGAGGAGCGCGCCCTTGAGCTGTTTCGGCGCGACGAGTAGTCGGTGGTACTTGCGGCGCGGCTTGAGGCCGGTGGTCAGGTAGTTGAACAGCTCGGTGAGGTCGCGCCCGATACCGTCGTCGCAGGTGAACAGACCGAGATCGGTGTACAGACGCGCCGTACCCGCGTGGTAGTTGCCGGTCGCGAGGTGCGCGTAGCGGCGGAGGCCGTCGAAGTCGTTGCGGACGACCAGGACGATCTTCGTGTGCGTCTTGAGGCCGACGACGCCGTAGGTCACGTGGATGCCGGCGCGCTCCATGCGCGTCGCCCACTTGATGTTCGCTTCCTCATCGAACCGGGCCTTGAGCTCGAGCACCACGGCGACCTGCTTGCCGTTGCGCGCGGCGCGCACGAGCTGCTTGATCACCTCGGAGTCCTTCGAGGTCCGGTACAGGGTCATCTTGATCGCGCGCACCTTGGGATCGTCCGAGGCCTCGCGGAGGAACCGCTCGACGCTCTGCTGGAACGACTCGTACGGGTGCTGCACCATCAGGTTCTTCGCTTCGCGGATCGCGTGGAAGATGTTGCCGTCGGTGAGGAAGTCCACCGGTGCGCTCGGCGCATGCGGTGAGTCGCGGAGCTCGGGGATGTCGAGGGTGGCGATCTCCATCAGATCGCGCTGGCCGAGCATGCCCTCGGCTTCGAACACGTCGGCCTGCTCGTCGAGACCGAGCTCGGCGGCGAGGCGGCCGCGCAGTGCGGGCTGCATCGTG
>JAYVLW010000250.1:0-2842 GCA_043759315.1 Myxococcales bacterium | reverse complement strand
CTGGCCCTGAGTGCGCTGCTCGTCCTGGCGAGCTCCGCGACCGCCGGGCCCGCGTTTGGCCCACCGCCGAAGCCCGGTCCGCCGGTGCGCAAGCCCGCGAGCCTCGAGTTCTCCGCGGAGGCGCTCGGTGAGTTTGCCGAGGCGATGATGGCCGACAAGGCCGGCGATCTGGAGCGGGCGCACGACCACTACCGGCGCGCGCTCGGCGACGTCAAGCCGCCGGCCGCGCTCTACAACATGGCCGACGTCGAGCGGCGCATGGAGCGCTACAAGGACGCGATCGAGACCTTCGGCAAGTATCTCGAGGCCGCGCCCGATGCGTCCGACCGCGCCGAGGTCGAGGCGCTGATCGGAAGGCTCAAGCAGACTCCGCCGATCATCACGGTCGACGGTGACGATCCGCAGGCGCTCGTGTTCCTCGATGGTGTTCTCGTCGGCCCGTCGCCGCAGACCATCCAGATCCCGCCGGGGTGGCACGCGGTGGATCGGGTGGGCCCGCGGAGCTTCGAGCACGACGAGCTCGAGGCCAAGCCGCTCGACATGCGGCACCTCCAGTCGCGCAAGGAGGAGACGGGCAACGTCGTGTTCACCGCGTCGAGCGGGATCCAGATGTCGGGGAGCTGGCGCGACGGCGGCCGCGAGTGGCGGTTTCCCCACCGCATCGACTTGCCGCCCGGCCGCCACGAGACGACCGCGTTCAACGAGACGTACCTGTGCAACTCGGTCGTGTTCGACGTACCGAAAGGCGACGGCGTCACCTATGTCTATCTCGACGCCCCCGCCCGGCCCGACCGCTCCACGTGCATCCCGTTCACCGTGAAGACGAAGAAGCTGGTGTTCCCGCCATGATGCGCGCCCTGATCCTCCTCGCAGCCTTGACCCGCATCGCCGCCGCCGAGCCCGACGACGCGGTCCGCAAGACCACGCCCGACAAGTTCGTCAAGGCCGCGGGCGAGGCGTTCCGCGCCGCGGTCGCCGCCGACAAGTCCGGCGATCTACGCGCCGCGCTCGGCCTGTACCAGAAGGCCTTCGCGATCTCACCGCACCCGAGCACGGCCTACAACATCGCCGACGTCGAGCGCCGCTTGAACCAGCTCCCGCAGGCGCTCAAGAGCTACGAGATCTACCTCGCGATCGCTCCGACCGCCGCCGACAGAGTCCAGGTCGAGGCGCTGATCGACAAGCTCAACAAGACACCCGGCATGCTGTGGGTGAGCACCGCACCGCCGAGCGATCCGCAGGCGATCGATCTGAACGACGCCTACATCCTGATCGACGGCGAGATCAAGAAGCAGCCCGGCGTCGAGATCCACGCGGGCCCCTACGGCTACCGCGAGGGCTTCGGCGTCGATCTTCGCTCCGGCCAGCATGTCGTCGACGTGGTCACGGCCGTGAGCTTCGGCTCGGAGATCTGCAAGTTCGGCCCCGGCGAGAACCACCAGTGCATCGTGCGGGCACCGCCTCGCACGGATGGGAACGTGGTGTTCAACTCGAACGAGAGCAGCGTCCAGGTCCGGTTGCCCACGAAGGCCAAGAATCGCAACACCGCACGCGAGGCGCGCTTCGTGTTGCCGGCCGGGAGGCAGCGGCTCGAGGTGCGCGACCGCAACTTCGAATGCTCCACGATCCCGATCGAGGTGCCGAAGGGCGGTGACCTCGCCTACGTGTTCGTGTCGACCACCGAGCACGATCGGCTCGAGCGCTGCCGCAGCTTGAAGCTCGTGCAGCACAAGCTGCAGTTCGCGCCGTAGCTCCTCACAGCTGCGTCGCGACGACGCCGCCGATGATCGCGGCGATCACGAGCACCGCGATCCACACGAACCGCCGCACCGCGGCGTCACGGGCGGCGATCTGCGACATGTCGAAGCCGGCCATCCCCGGTCCGGGCGGCAGCGGTGGCACGCGATCGGTCCGCGGGATCGGCGGCTGGAAGCTCGCGAGGTCCATCACCGGGCGCTGCGCCTGGGGCAGCGGCCCCGCGGCGCCCGGCGGCGTGTAGACCGCCATCGGCGGCGGCGCGGTCGGCGGCTTCCCGCGTGGATCACCCGGTGTCGGTGGCGGAAACAGGGCGAGGCCCGAGCCGGGCAGCGGGGTGGCGAGCCCGCTCGATGGCTCCGGCGTCGGCGGGTGGCCGAACAGCGGCTGGCTCGCGCGGCCAGCGGCGGCCGCCGGACCGACGAACGGCTGCCCGCCACGATCGCCGGGAGGCGCTGGGCCCAGCAGCGGCCGACTCGCGCGATCGCCGGGAGGCGGCGGCTGGGTCGGCGGCTTGCGGTGGGTGACGGGGGTCGGCGTGAGACCGTGGGTCGGTGCGCCTCGGCCGGTCAACGTGGTCTGCATCGGCTGCGAGCCGCGCGGCGGCGGTCCCGGCGACTTCGAGGGGCTCGAGAGCTGCGCTGGCTCCGTGGGCGCTTCACCAAGCGCGGCGGCTGCGGCGCTTGGCTTCACGATCTGCGCGGGATACGGCGCGGTGACGAGCGGCCGCGGCCGGTCTTCCAGCATCGTCGACTCCTCCTCGACGGGGAGCGACACCGAGCGCGTGACGTCGTCGTCGTCGCCCGACTCGTCGCCCTCGAGCAGGCGATCGAGCGCCGCCCCGAGCCGCACCACATCGCCCCACCGCTGTTCCGGCTCGCGCTCGAGGCACCGCATCACGATGCGATCGAGCGCCTTCGGGACCGGCAACAGCGACGACAGCGGTTCGGGAACCATCCGCAGCATCGCGGCGAGCACGGCGGCGGGCGAGTTTGCCTCGGCGAACGGGCGGCGGCCGGCGATCATCTCGTACATGACGATGCCGAGCGTGTAGATATCGGTCTGGCCCGTGGTCGCGCCACCGACC
>JAYVLW010000249.1:0-5904 GCA_043759315.1 Myxococcales bacterium | reverse complement strand
ACGAACAAGCTGATCGTCTACCCCCTGTGATCGTGCTACTCGGCGCCGGCCGTGCCGAGATCTCTCCGGATTAACCTCTCGGATTGACAAGGCTAACCGATTAGCTGAACAGTTGTACAGTGACCCGCGTCGCGTGCCTCGATCTTCCTGCGCTGCCGCTGCAGATCGTATGGAGAGCCGAGCCCGCGTGGCGCGAGCACCCGGTCGTGGTGATCGACGAGGACCGGCCGCAGGGCGTGGTGCTGTGGGCGTGCGAGCGCGCGCGCGGCGCCGGCGTGTTGAACGGCCAGCGCTACGCACATGCGCTCTCGCTGTGCAGCGGGCTGCGCGCGCGCGTGGTACCGCCGGAGCAGATCGAGGCGGCGATCGTGGAGCTGCGATCGGCACTGCACGCACTGTCGCCGCGCGTCGAGGCCGGCCAGGGGATGGCCGGCACGTTCTGGCTCGACGGCGAAGGGCTCGACCGGATCTTCGTCGACGGGCGCGGACCCGCGGGCACCGCGTGGGGCATGGCGATCGGGCGCGCGATCGCGGAGCGCGGGTTTCATGGCGCGATCGTGGTCGGGTTCTCTCGGTTCGCCACGTACGCGATCGCGCGCGCCACGCGGCACGGCGTCACGGTCCTGCGCGGCGATGCCGACGAGCGCGCGATGGCGGCCGCGGTTCCACTCGCCCGTCTCGATCTCGACCCGAAGCTGCGCGATGCGCTGTCGCGGCTGGGGGTGATCTCGGTCGGGCAGATGGTGCGGTTGCCGGGCGGCGGCATTCTCGAGAGGTTCGGCCGCGAGGCGCATCGCCTGTACCAGCTCGCCGCGGGCGAGCGCTGGGATCCGCTGGTGCCGCTCGCGCCACCCGAGGCGCCCGACGAGCGTGCCCTCCTCGACGACGAGGACGACGACGTCGAGCGCTTGATGTTCGTGATCAAGGCGCCGGTCGATCGCTTGCTCGAGAGGCTCGCGTCGCGCGGGCGCGCGGTCATCGCGCTGCACCTCGAGCTCGCGCTCAAGTACACCGTCGGCAAGGTCGAGCTGCGCGCCGATTGCATCAAGCCCGCGCAGGCCACGCTCGATGCGCGGGCGCTGATGCGGCTCGTCCACCTGCGGCTGACCGGGATGCCGCCAGAGGCGCCGGTCAATGCAGTCCGGGTCTGGGCCGAGGACATCGCGGCCACGCGCGAGCAGCTCGCTCTGTTCGCGTCCAAGCCACGCCGCGATCTGCGCGCCGCCGACGATGCGCTCGCGAAGCTACGCGCCGAGCTCGGCGACGATGCGGTGGTGCGCGCCGTGCTGCGCGAGGGCCACCTGCCCGAGGCGAGCTTTGGCTGGGAACGGCTGGTCCACGTGGTCGCCGCGAAGCCCTCCGACGTACTCGTGCGGCCGCTCGTGCGCCGCATGCTGGCGCGCCCGCAGCCGCTCCCGCCGCAGGTGCGCCAGGTCCGCGACGATGGCTGGCTGCTCTCGGGGCTCGAGCACGGCGCGGTCGTGCGGATCTTCGGACCGTACGTGGTCTCGGGCGGCTGGTGGACGCACCCCGGCGCGTCGGGCGGCGCGCACCGCGAGTACCACTACGCCGAGCTGCGACGCGGAGACTGTCTGTGGGTCTATTACGACCGCAATCGCCGGCGCTGGTTCTGTCAGGGCGCGGTGGAGTGACGTGGTGGTACGCTTTTCCCGTGGGAGACAACGACGACAAGAACGCTGGCGACGACCACAGCTATGGCACAGCCTCGAGGGACCAGCCGGTGACGCGCGCGGACTTCGAGCGCGCGGTCCGCGGCCTCAACACGGCCGACCTGATGGTCCGCGACCAGCTGTTGCACCTCGCGGCGCAGGTGGTGGCGCTCACGGATGAGGTGACGCGCCGCCTCGACGGCGTCGAACCGAAACCCGCGCCCCCGAACACGCCCGCCGAGCCACCGATCACGACCGTCGAGAACATGGTCGCGCTGACCACCGACGATCATCTCAAGAAGGTCCGAGCGAACGACGCCTATCACGACAACGGCGTCGCCTACGACCTCGTCGGCGAGAGCAAGTACGACGCGGTCGCCGAGTCGCCGCCGTGCGAAGAGTTGATCCCGATCTGCCAGGCGCGCTGCTGCCGCCTTCAGTTCGCGCTCTCGACCCAGGATCTCGACGAGGGCATCGTGCGCTGGGACTACGGCCGTCCCTACCTGATCCGCCAGCGCGAGAGCGATGGCCGCTGCGTCCACAATGATCCCGACACGCGGTTCTGTACCGTGCACGCCGTGCGGCCGCGCGTGTGCCGCACCTATCACTGCAAGGACGATCCGCGGATCTGGGCCGACTACGAGAAGCGCATTCCCGCGACGGATCCGAACCAGTTCATCAAGAACTTCGAATTCGATCTGATGGAGCGCGCGCACAATCGCACGCTCGCGATCTTCAATGAAGCAGATGCGATCGCGAACAGCTATCCCGAGAAGGGCCCGCAACGCGGGCCGAAGCAGAGCTGAGCGCGCGCGGAGCCCTGACGGGCCTCGGCGGCGGCGCGGGTCGCGCGACGGCGGCTCGTCCACTCGCGTTACTGCACGAAGACCGAAGTCTCACTTCGGATGAATTGGAGCGACAGACGCGCCGCCGAGACCTACCAAAGATGGACACTTCTGGAGGTTATCCACATGGCCCTGCGGTTCCTGACCCTCACTTCAGTTCTCTTTGTCGCCGGATGCGCGAGCCGGACAGCGACGACGACCACCACTCCAACCGAGCGTTCTGCCAGGGCAGAGAAGGCGCCGATCGAGAAGCCGCAGGTCGACAAGGCCCAGATCGATGCTGCCCAGCGTGCCTGGTGCGAGGCGCTGGTCGCGATCGGCGCCGAGAGCACCCGACCCGATGGCGACCCCGTGGGGATGGCCAACACGGTCCTCTCGACCGCGTACAACTACGATGCGGGCGTCGTCCTGTTCAAACCGACGCTCACGTCGGCGCCGCAGACCTTCCGTCTCGACAAGGCTGGAGCGCTCGCCTACTTCGTCGGAGGCGATCCGGTCTACCCGAACGACGCGGGGTTCGCCCGCAAGGCGTTCTCGGCGTGCGAAGCAAAGGTCGTCGGGGTGGTCGCGCACGGCGACATGGCCGTGGCGATGGGGAACGTCTACCTGACGGACAGCGCGGGCAAGCAGGTGATCGTCGACAAGACCTTCGGCTACCTGCGGGGTGACGATGGAGCGCTGCGCATCGTGCTGCATCACTCGTCGCTGCCCTACAGCCCCACCAAGTAGCTGTTGTGCTCAGAAGCCGACGTTGGCGCCAAGCTCGAACAACACGACGTCCTTGAACGAGGCGTCTCCGGTCTTGATCAGCCGGAGCGCGGCAGCGAGCTTGGCATCGTGGCCCAGCGCGAAGTAGTTGCCACCGACAGAGATCTCTTGCTGGTCCTTCGCGCTCGTGTCCTTGGTCGCCCAGTCGTTGACGAGCGCGTAGCGCCCGACGATCTGCCAGTGCTTCGGGACGACCATGTAGCCGGCCTGGAGGTGGAACCCGATCAGTGACTTCTTTGCGTCGGTGACGCTGTCACCGTCCTGGTCGGTCTGCATGTAGAGGCTGCCGGTCGTCGAGAGCCCCTCGGCCTTGATCACGTAGTCGAGCTCGAGCTTCTGGTTCGACTTCTTGTCGTCGTCGAAGTCGCCCTCGAGCCAGACGCTCGCGGCGCCGCCGAACCGGACCGGACCACCTTCGAGGTCCGCCTCGGTGTAACCCTTGAGTCCATTGCGGTTGATCCCGACGCGCGCGATCACGGCCGGTCGATTCTTCTTCGGCACGTTCGTCGGCAGACCGGTCGTCGTCACCGGATTACCCATGGCGTCATTCATGGTGGTCGAGGTGATCTTCGCCGCGTCACCCGTGCCGTTGAACACGCCGACGATCCACTCGAGCTCGGGCGACTTCTCGTAGTCGTTCCGGATCGCGACGCCGATGTCGCGACCGGCTCCGAACGCCCGATCGGTGATCGCACGGTCGGTGACCTCGAGCCGCCCGCTGGAGGTGATCTGCTGCCGCGAGAATGGTCGCTTCCACTGTCCACCACGCACCCAGATACCCTTCGAGATCTCGACGTCGGCGTGGAAGTCCTTGAGCGTGACGAAGCCCTTTCCGAAGTCGGACTGCATCTTGTAGAGCAGCTTCGACGAGTGGATGTTGCCCTCGAGGACCAGGCGCGCGCGCCGGATCTCGAACTCGCTCAGGTAGTCCTTGGGCGCGTTCGTTCGCGTCAACGTGTAGAACGGCTGGACGCGCCCGGTGATCTTCAGGCTGTAGCTGCCGTCGTCCGTCTTGATGAAGAACCCCTTGTCGAAGCCGGCAATCCCGGGCTTGGCGTCGGACGGTTTCGGGGGCTTGGGTGGCTCCGGTGCTGCCTGCACGGGCACCGGCGCCGCGGGTGCGGGCGCTTCGGTCGGTGGCGGGAGCGGGTCGGCTGGTGGAGCAGCGGGATCGGGCATCGGCTGAGCAAGCGCTGCCGCCGGAAGCACCGACATGACGAACGCAATCGAGAGGAATCTGCGCATCTGGTCGCAGCAAACACCCCGGAAGTGACATCGCGATGGCGAGTCAGCGACACGTCGCGCAAATCGCAGATCTCGGCCTGGCAACGTATCGCGCCGTCACCAGACCATCTCATCCCCGTCACCCGGCCGTCACATCCCGGTGGCCTCAGCGCGCGCGGCGCAGCTTCTCGATGTCGGTTGGCGCGGGATGGACGAGCACCGCACCGGTGTCGCCGTCGACGGCGAGCAGGTCGCCCGGCCGAGCCCAGCCGAACAGGCCCGGCACGTCGCTCACGACCGGAAGCCCGGCGGCCCGAGCGACCGCGATGGCGGCAGGGGCCACGGCGTCGCTCGCGACGAGGGCGGAGGCCCCGCGTGCGACGGCGGCGATCGCGATGAACGCGTTGATCCGATCCGCGATCCAGATCGAGCCCGGGCGGAGCGAGCGCGGGTCGCCGAGCAGCACGCACAGCTCCTCGACGTCCGCGACGTGATCTGCCGACTCGAGCACGGTACCGAGCTTGAACGGCGCCCGCGCGTACTCCTTCGCTACCGAGCGCAGGCCATCGGGCTTGCCGGCGGCGGCGTGCAGCCGCTCGCGCAGGCGCGCATCACACAGGAGCAGCGCGAACCGATCGAGCGCGGCTCCGACGGCAGGCACCGCCGAGTCCGCGAGCTTCTTCATCGCGCGGCCCAGGTCCTCGCGCAGCCTCGCGAACGCGCGCTCGAGCTCGATCGGTGGGGCGCCGAGGGCGGTGGTGGTGGGCACCACGCCGGCGCGGCCGAGCACCGCGCCCGGGACGTGTGCGAGACCGGAGAGGCGAGCGGAGCGCACGGCGGAGCTCAGGCGGCGCTCGATCGCGAGCGTGACCGGCGCGCCGAGCGCGGTCGCGAGCGTGACCTCGTCGGTCGCGAAGGCGGTCGCGCGGCGCTGCAGCACGAGCACGCCGATCACCGCGCCGGCACCGATCAGCGGAACGCCGACGAACACGGGAAACCGCTCCTCGCCGAGCCCGGGCACCGACTTGTACGAAGGCTCGGCGGCGGCGTGCTCGGCGGACACGGGGCGCATGCACTCCGCGACCAGCCCCGTGATGCCTTCGCCGACGGCGAGCGTCGTGCCGATCGCGGTGGGAGCGAAGCCGTGGTTGCCGCGCATGACGAGGCGATCGCCTTCGCGCACGTAGATGCTCGCGATCTCCGCGCCGGCGATCACCGCGAGCTCGTCGCACATCGCGGACAGCATGGCCTCGATCGGACCGTCGTGCGCCGCGAGCTCGATCAGGCGAAGGATGCCGTCGACGCCGCGGTCACCACGATGGTGAACCTGGATGATCGGGCGCGGCATGATCGAAGCGTGACACGCCGGATGTTTCTGTCGCGTTTCCTGCCGGAAA
>JAYVLW010000248.1:0-3930 GCA_043759315.1 Myxococcales bacterium | reverse complement strand
TTGGAGAAGAAGTGCCAGCTCGCCGGCCCGATCCCGTAGAGGTTCGGCCCGTACTCGATCACGTTGAGATAGATCTCCATGATCCGATCCTTGGACAGCGTGTTCTCCACGTGCCAGGTCAGGAACAGCTCCTGGAGCTTTCGCGCGAGCGTCTTCTCTCGATAGAGCAGCACGTTCTTCACGAACTGCATGGTGATCGAGGAGGCCCCAAACCGGAACGCGCCGGCCTTGAGGTTGTGGACGAGCGCGCTGCGGAACTCGCTGACGATGAAGCCGTGGTGTTGATAGAACGCCGAGTCCTCGGTGCTCATGATCGACTTGATGAGGTACGGCGAGATCTGGTCGAGGGGCACGAAGTCGGGGTTCGACTCGCCCACGATGAACGAGGTCCACTGCCCCTTCTCGACCTCGACGTAGTGCTCGAACTCGCTCTTGAGGCGCCTCGGCGAATCGGCCGGCTCGGCGGTGACCTTGCAGTGCCGGATCCCGACGTGACCGTCGAGCTTCGTGGCGTCGAGGCTCGCCCAGTCGATCTCGAGCGCGACGTCCGTATCGAACATGCCCTTGAGCGTGTAGCCCGCCATGTACGGCGCCATCTCGCCGGGGATCGCGTTCAACACCTTCTGACAGTCGATCGACGGGATGACGAGCCGCGCCTTGAACGTGTTGATCCCGCCCGGACCGCGGCCCGCGATCGGCTTGCCGGTCTCGGGATCGATCACGATCTCGCCGGTCGGTGCCGCCACGCGGGTGACGGCGCCGGTGATCGAGAACGGCACGTCGCGGACGACGAAGTCGCCGCGGGTCAGCTCGACCTTCTTGGTCGCACGCTCGAAGCTGCCCTCGACCTGCGCCGAGAGATCGAGGTCGTGGACCTCCTTGTCGGCGATCATCGGGTGGCCGACATTGAGGCCGCGCAGCGTGAGCGAGCCCGAGAACCTGCCACCGGTGCGATCGGCCGAGAGGTGCAGGCTGGTGTCGACCGAGGTGCCCGCATAGTCCACGACGGGCGACTTCTCGAGGAGCGGCGCGAGCTTGTCGAGCTGGAACTTCGCGGCGACGAGATCGACGTTCATCGTCTGCGCCTTGACGTCGACCGCGCCCTTCGCGGTCCACAGCTTGCCGGGAACGCCGCCGTAGCCACCGGCGAGCTCGAGCGTGTATTCGCCCGACTTCGCCGGGTTCGCGATCACGGTCCCGCCGATGCCGGAGAGCGCGAGCTTGGGCCACACGGCGAATTCGCCGCCCTCGATGCGAATCGTCGGCGGCTGGCCGGTGCGCTTCGTGACCTCGACGAGGCTCGCGGTCGCCTTCGGCGCGTTGAGCGTGGTCGCCGAGACCTGCTTCGCCTGCGCGACGAGCTCACCGGGCGTCCAGGTCGCGGTGCCATCGCCGACGAGCGCGGTCGCACCGGTGATGGTGTCGTCGACGAGCACGCGCGCGTGCGTGACGGTGAGCGCGGTCGGCCGGAGGCCGCCCGAGCCGTCGCCGCTGCTCGCGCCCTCCTTCTTGTCGAGCACGCGCTCGACCAGATCGCCGAGGTTGTCCTTGCCGGTGCCATCGCGCCGGATGGTGATGAGGATGCCGTCGATCGAGGCCTCGCCGAGCTTCACCGAGCCGACGAACGAACGCAGCGTATCGAACTCGATGTCGAGACGATCGATGTGCACGAGCGGCGTGTCGCCGTCGTTCGGCCCGCGGATCTCGAGATCGCGGAGCGTGGCGTGGCCGAGCTTGACGTCGATCGTACCGAACCGCACCTCGCGGCCGAGCTTCGTCGCGAGCTTGTCACCGAGCTTGCCGCGGATCATCCACGCCCCGACCCGCGGATAGACCACGAACAGCATGACGAGGACGAGCGCGCACACCCCGCCGGTCAGCGCGGCGGGCAACACCCAGCGCGGACGCCGGCGCGCGGTGGTCCCCGTGGGCTGCTGAACTGCGCGCGCCATGGTCGACCGTATACAACACCCGAGACGGGCGGCGGATTCGATCGACGTTACTTGCAGGTCAGCGCGAGCAAGTGTCCGTCATTGTTCGCCAATGAGTGCCCGAACACGAGGTAGTCGCCGGCAGCGAACGTCGACGTGTTGTTGACGAAGTTCTTGCCGGCCGCGTCATCGATCGAGATGGTCAGCCGGACCTGACTGCCGTTGACGATCGACAGCAACGTCGCCTCGGCCTTGCCGAGCTTGAGCTGGATCGCCTCCGCCTTCTTCGCCGTGAGCGTCTTGTCGGCCTTCATCAGCAGCTTGAACTGATTCCACGACGAGAACGGCGGCTTCTTGAACTTCTTCTTGAGCTTCTCCAGATCGGCGTCGACCGCCGGCTTGTCGCCGGTCGATGCGCTGACCTCGAGGAACTCGCAGCTCACCGTCGGCGGTGGCGGCGGCGATTGCTTCGGCTGCGCGGACGCGGTCGCCCCGGCGACGAAGACCGTCAGCACCGCTGCGAGGAGCCAGGACCTCATATGCCCTCCACAGTATCCTCTGGCGTCACCCAGATCACGGTCGTGTGGCCATCTTCATCTTCGAGGTTCAGCACGGTGCCCTCGCCATCGGGTGTGTCGAGCGATTCGATCTCGGGCGCGACGCGCATCGCTGCCGGACGCACGTCGATCGCTCCGGGCCTGTACGCCTGCTGGCCTTGATCGGAGGGGCCGCCGCCGGGGCGCAGGATCAGCGCGAGCGCCGCGACGGCACCTGCGCTGAGCGCTCCGGTGATCACGTGACCGCGATACCGCTCGAGCCAGCTCGTGATCTTCGACCACACGCCGGGCTTCGCCGTCGCCGGTGCGGTCGCGCCCTCGATCTCCTTCCACATCGCATCGAACCGTCGCTCCGAGACGTTGTCGGCGGCGAGCTCGAGGTGACCACGCACGAGCTCGTCCACCTGCGCGAGCGACTCGGACTTGACGCGCGCGTCTGGATCCGCGGCGAATCGTTCTTCCACCGCTTTCACGTCGCGCTCGCCAAGCTCGCCGTCGAGGTGCTGCATCAACTCGATGTCGTCACGGGCTGCCATCATCGGGTCCGCGCAGCGGGTGCGCGCTCCTTGCTCTCGGCTTCGGGGGGATCTTCACCGGTCAGGTCCTTCACCATCTCGGGCGAGACGTGGTCGAGCAGGTCGAGCAGCTGCTTCTGCATGTTGCGACGGGCGTGGAACAGCCGCGACATGATCGTGCCCTTGGAGCAGTCCATGGCCTGCGCCATCTCCTCGTAGGACAGGCCCTCCAGCTCGCGCATCACGAGCACCGCGCGGTGGTTCTCGGACAGCTCCCCGAGTGCCGCATCGATGCGCGCTCGGATCTGCTTGTCCATCAGCGCCCGACCGGGATTTCCACCGAGAATCCGAGGGATTAGCGACTCGTCTCCCCCATCTTCGAGCTTCTGCTCGTCGAGCTCCACCGGCTTGATGCGCCGGTGCTTGCGGAGGTGGTCGATGGCGAGGTTCATGACGATTCGGTAGAGCCAGGTGTAGAAGCTGGAGTTGCCCTCGAACTTGTCTAGGTACTTGTGAGCCTTGATGAAAGCGTCCTGAACCACGTCGAGCGCATCGTCGGGGTGGCGAACCACGCCGAGCGCCAGCGCGTAGGCTCGCCGGTGATAGCGCTCGAACAGCGTACGAAACGCGTCGCGGTCTCCCGCGCGCGCGGACTGCACCAGCTCGCGGTCGTCGAGGTCGCGTCCATGACCCGGTGTGGACGCACCGCCAGCGGCTCTATTCACCCTCGGCACGGCGTCACTTGGCTTGGGCGGTTATAGCTCATGTCCACCGCCGACGCGTGTCGGAAGCCTCGCGGAGAGCTATGCTCGTCAAACCGCGCGACGCGGGCGATATCGTGGCTGTTTCTTCGAACACCGAGAGTATGGCGAGTGCAATTCCGGGCTTCTTGGGGCGGGTTCGGGCCGTGCTCTACCGCCACGAGGC
>JAYVLW010000247.1:0-3168 GCA_043759315.1 Myxococcales bacterium | reverse complement strand
GCCACGGCTCGGCACGCTACGGCGGGACCTACATCGACGTCCAGTCATGCGGCTTCGGATCGAACGAGCCCGCCATCACGTGGGGTGTAACGTTCGGCCGGCTCGGAGGACTGCTCGGAATGTCCGAGCTTCCGCCCAGCCCCCTCCCGCACGATCTCGAGACGGCGGTCCGCGAGCGCTATGGCGCAGCCGCCCGCGAGCGAGAGGAAGCCCTGTGCTGTCCTACCTCGTATGATCCCACACTCCTCGCGGCGCTCCCGTCGGAGGTCATCGAGCGCGACTATGGGTGCGGCGATCCGACGCGCCACGTGCGAGCGGGCGAGACGGTGCTCGATCTCGGCTCGGGCACGGGCAAGGTCTGCCTGCTCGCGGCGCAGGTCGTCGGCCCGACCGGACGCGTGATCGGCGTCGACATGAACGACGACATGCTCGCGATCGCGCGGCGCGCGGCACCGCAGGTCGCGGCGCACATCGGCTACGCGAACGTCGAGTTCAAGAAGGGCCGGTTCCAGGATCTCGCGCTCGACCGCGACCTCGTCGATGCCTACCTCGCGGCGCACCCGGTAGCGTCGGAGCGTGACCTGGTCGAGCTGGAAGCGGCGATCACCGGGCTTCGCCGGGATCGCCCGCTCGTGGCCGACAACTCGATCGACGTCGTCGTCTCGAACTGCGTGCTCAACCTCGTGCGCCCCGAGGACAAGGTCGTGATGTTCGCCGAGCTCCACCGCGTGCTTCGCCGCGGAGGTCGCGTCGTGATCTCGGACATCGTGTGCGACGAGGACGTCCCCGCCGCACTGCAGGCCGACCCCGAGCTGTGGTCCGGCTGCATCTCGGGCGCGTTCCGCGAGGATCGGTTCCTCGAGGCGTTCGAGGCGGCCGGGTTCTATGGCGTGACCGTGCTCGAGCGCCAGGCCGAGCCATGGCGCACCGTCGAGGGCATCGAGTTCCGCAGCGTCACGGTCGCCGCGTACAAGGGCAAGGAAGGCCCGTGCCTCGATCAGAAGCACGCGGTGGTCTATCGCGGCCCCTGGAAGTACGTCGAGGACGACGACGGCCACATCCTGCGGCGGGGCGTTCGCACGGCGGTGTGCGAGAAGACGTTCGGGATCTACGGCCGCGCGCCATACCGCGAGCACTTCGATCTGATCGAGCCGCACGTGCCGGTCCCGCTCGGCGAGGCACCGCCGTTCGCGTGCGGGCCCGGGACCGTGCTGCGCGATCCGCGCGAGACCAAGGGTGCGGACTACCGCGTCACCACCGAGGAGCGCGCGCCGAGCTGCGATCCCGCGACCGGGCGGTGCTGCTGATGCCGTCCGTCAGGCACCGGCTGCCGATCGCGCCGGCCACGTTGCACGACTTCGACGCTGGGCTCGCGGCGCATCACCGTGCCCCACTCCAGCGAGGCCTGGTCACCACGCTGCAGGTCAACGTCGGCAAGCTGTGCAACCAGGCGTGCCACCACTGCCACGTCGAGGCCGGTCCGAAGCGCACCGAGATCATGTCCGAGGCGGTGGCGACGCGCGTGCTCGAGCTTCTCGCCGCGAGCCCGCAGATCACGACGCTCGACCTGACCGGCGGCGCCCCGGAGATGAACCCGAGCTTTCGGCGCATCGTCGTGGAGGCGCGGCGGCTCGGGAGGCGCGTCATCGACCGCTGCAACCTGACGATCCTGTTCGAGCCGGGGATGGCGGACCTCGCGACGTTCCTCGCCGAGCACGACGTCGAAGTCGTCGCGAGCCTGCCCTGCTACACGGCGGACAACGTCGAGCAGCAGCGCGGCCACGGCGTGTTCGCGAAGAGCATCGCCGCGCTCCGGCAGCTCAACGCACTCGGCTACGGCGCGCCCGGATCCCCGCACGCGCTCGACCTCGTCTACAACCCCGGCGGCGCGTTCCTGCCGCCGGCGCAGGCGCCGCTCGAGGCCACGTACCGCGATCGCCTGCGGCGCGACCACGGGATCGAGTTCCGGCACCTCCTCACGATCACGAACATGCCGATCAAGCGGTTCGCCGACTACCTGAACGCGCGTGGCGAGTACGACGCGTACATGAGCCTGCTCGTGAACCACCTGAACCCCGCCACGACCGACCACCTGATGTGTCGGTCGCTGCTCAGCGTCGGCTGGGACGGCACGCTCTACGATTGCGACTTCAACCAGATGCTCGAGCTTCCGGTGCCCGGGAGCGCGCGCACGATCTTCGAGCTCGGCACGCTCGGGGAGCTCTCGGGCGCACCGATCGCGACCGGCGAGCACTGCTTCGGCTGCACCGCAGGCACGGGATCGAGCTGCGGCGGGAGCCTCGCATGACCCACGTGCCTGCGATCGCGGTCCTTGGAGGGAGCGGCTTCTACGAGCTGCCCGGTGCGACGATCACCGACGAGGTCCGCGTGGAGACGCCGTTTGGCTTGCCGTCGGACGTCGTGGTGGTCGCTCGCCTCGCTGATCGCCGCGTCCTGTTCCTCGCGCGTCACGGGCGCGGCCATCGCCTGCTGCCGAGCGAGATCAACGCACGCGCGAACCTGTACGCGCTCAAGAGCCTCGGCGCGACCCAGGTCATCTCGGTCTCCGCCGTGGGCTCGCTCCGCGAGGAGATCGCTCCCGGGGACGTCGTCCTCCCGCGCCAGTTCATCGACCGCACCAACGGCCGACCGTCGACGTTCTTCGGCGACGGCGTCGTCGCGCACGTCAGCCTCGCCGATCCCGTCTGCGATCCACTGGCCGACGCACTCGTGACCGGGGCGCGCAGCGAGTCCGACCGCGTCCACCCGCGCGGCACCTACGTCTGCATCGAGGGCCCGCAGTTCGGGACCCGGGCGGAGTCCGAGCTGATGCGCGGGTGGGGCGCCGACGTCGTCGGGATGACCAACCTCCCGGAGGCGCGCCTCGCGCGCGAGGCCGAGCTCTGCTACGCGACCCTCGTTCTGCCCACTGACTACGACTGCTGGCGCACGCGGACGGACGAAGTACGCGTCGCCGATGTCCTCGGCGTGCTGCGCGCCAACGTCGACAAGGCCCGGCGGATCGTCGCGCGTACCATCGCGGCGCTTGATCCCGCGCGCGCCTGTGCGTGCCGGACCTCCCTCGACACGGCGCTGGTCACCGCGCCCGAACTGATCGATGTCGCGGCGCGCACGCGGCTCGCCGCGATCCTGGCGCGGCGCCTGGGA
>JAYVLW010000246.1:0-5233 GCA_043759315.1 Myxococcales bacterium | reverse complement strand
CGGTTCGCGTCCCGACGAATGCCAAGTCGTTCAAGCTGTCGACGAACTTCCTCAGCTCCGAGTACCCCGAGTGGACCTGCAGCCCGTTCAACGACTTCTTCGTCGTGCTGCTCGACTCTGTCTGGGCCGGTCAACCCGCGAATCCAGCCGACAAGAACCTGGCCACGTATACCTCTCCGACGATGCAGAAGTACCCCGTCGGCGTGAACCTCGCCTACGGCAACACCGGGCTGTTCACGGCATGTCAGAACGGCACGACTGGCTGCGCGACCGCCTCGGGTGCGGTCGCCGGTAACATCACCACGTGCACTTCGACCGCGGGTCTCGTCGGCACGGGCATGGACGTCACCAACCCGGCGCCGCAGTTCGCGAGCGATCCGGGCTACTGCGGCACGAACAACCAGGCCGGCGGTGGCACGGGCTGGCTCGTGACCCAGGGCAACGTCGTCGGCGGCGAGACGATCAAGCTCCGCATCGCGATCTGGGACACGAGCGACGGCTACTACGACTCGGTCTCGATCATCGACAACTTCCAGTGGTCGGTCGACGTCTCTGAGCCCGGCACCGTCATCTTCTGACGATCCCCTCCACCGAGCAGTAGTACCCTCGCAGCGATGCGCCGCCTGTTGTTGGTCGCCAGCCTGCTGTGCGGGGCTCCACGGGCCGAGGCGGAGCGCGCGGTCGACACGTCGCCGATCCGTGTCGCGATCCAGTGCGAGCGAGTGGGGCGCACCAAGACCTGCCCGGCATTTCTCGCCGGTCTGGTCGACGCGAACAAGGTGCTGCTGAGCTCGCCGCGCGCGGGCGCGGATGTCGTGATCTACGCGACCGCGAACGAGGTCGCGCTCGTCGATCGCGTGCATCTGAGGTTCGTGGGCCAGATGAGCGGCTCGCCGGCGCCCATCGAGATCGACGTCGAGCTCGAGACTCGCACCACGGACGATCAGCAGCGCGCGACGTTGACCCCGGCGTTCCTGCGCGGCATCGCCCTGTTCGTCGCCACTCGCCATCCGAGCGCGGTCTCCGTCGCGCTGACCGTGCCCGACGCGATAGCCGCGACGAAGCCCGACACGTCGCCGCTGGGGCTCGTGCTCGGGCTGGCGGGAAACGCGAGCTACACCGCGAAGTACCGCACCGCCGGCACGCAGCTCTACCTCGTCGGGCGCTACGTGACGCGCAACCTTCGCGCGTTCGCGTTGCAGTCGCTGTCGGCCAGTCTCAATCGCCAGCCGCCGCTCACGCTCGAAGATGGCACGCGGATCTCGCTGGACAGCGAGCAGTGGAAGTACCGCGGTGGCGTCGAGGCGGTCTACTCGTGGTGCGACAGGTGGTCGGTCGGCTTCGGCAGCTACACGTTCTTCGAGGATCCGAAGGCGCAGTACGCCTACAACTCGCGCAACCGCGTCGCCATCGAGTGGGACAAGTTCTCCGCCGACGATCCACGCGGCAACCGCCTCGGCGTCTTCTATCACGTCGGCTGGATCGTCGAGCGCTACAACATTCGCAACGAGCTCGGGGAGCGGTTTGCACAGTATCCGAGCCACGGCATCGACGCGGTCGGTAGCGTTCGCACCGACCGGATCTCGTACGGTCTCACCCTGGCGAGCGACGTGCAGCTCGACCACCCTCGGCGCCGGCTGCTGCTCACCGCCTCACCGTTCGCGACCATCCAGATCGGCAACCACGTCGATCTCAACCTCTCGTTCTCGATCACCCAGCGCAGGTTCCCGGCACCGGACCCGGCCGCGATCGATCCCTCCGACTTCGAGCAGCTCTCGCGCCTGTCGTACGCGGAGCCGCTCTCGCTCAACGGATCGATCGGCCTGACGTTTCATTGGGATCCGACGAACGGCGTCCGGAACGACCGCCTCGAATCGATCTGACCACGGAGACCGACGGCTGTACCGTCACCACCCGCCGTGGCCGCCGAACTTCTTGAACATCGCGCTCCACGCACCTGGGTTCCCCGCCCCCGCAGGCGCGCGGGTGATGTTGCCGGCCTTGCGCCCGACCCCACCGCCGAAGCCCTTGGTCGCCACCTTCTCGAACACCTTCGCGAGCTCCTCGGCGTCGAACCAGATCCCGTGCGCGTCGCATCGATCGAGCTCGGGGCGCGGCTTCTCGATCTCGTCCTCGAGCATGACCCGCAGCTTGCACGTCGTCATCAGCTCCGCGCAGTGCGGACAGCGACGCGCTCCGAGCTTACCGTCCACGTACTCGAACGTCGGGGTGATGCTCGTCAGGTCGTGGATCGCGCCCGCGAGATCCGTGAGCGTCACCATCATGCCTTCGCAGGCATCGCAGATCTGCCGGGTCCGGAACTCGCGCAGCGGCTTGTTGCACGCCGGACACGCGAGGTTCGCGTCACGATACGGATCACTCATCCGTCGCGGGTCCCGGAGCCACGGCGATGATCTCGAGCTGGGTCGTCGCGCGACGGGCGTGCTCGCACACGACCGTCAGCTCGTAGATCCCATCGGGGACGTAGGCCATCGGGGTTGGCGCCACGTCGCGGTGCGACACCACGCGAGGGCTGGGCGCGGTACGCACGACCTCGAGCTCGCCGCCGGCACACGCCACGGGGATCTGGAACCGGATCATCGCGCCGGTGCTGGCGACTGGATGCCGGAGCACCTGGGCCGAGCCGTCGAGGCTGATCGTGGATCCCGCCGTGGTCACGCCCCAGATGATCGGACCGCCGGGCGGCTCCCTCAAGACGGGTTGCGTGGACTCGATCGTGGCACCGCCAGGGACGGCGGCGGGTCGAGTCGACGGCGGCGTTGCCGATCGAAGGGTCGTCACACCGACGAGCAGGAGCGCTGCGACGGAGAGCCAGGATCCACGATCACCGAAACCATGAAGGAGTGCGGGCCTCATTCCTGGATCGTACCCGGCAGCGGCGCGCCGGGGGAGATCAATCCCGACGGTGCACGCGTGGCCTCGTCGAACCCCCGCGAAGAACACCCGGTGCTCTCGTGAAGGCAGATGTGAGATGCACGATGTACTGCGCCTGCAACCCGGCCTCCCCTCGGTGTGCACGAGTCGTTCAGTGACAGCCGTCGTGACCGCCACCTACGATGAGGTTGGAGGCTTATGACCAGACTCGTTATTGCGTTGGCATTGTTCTCGGCCTGTGGTGGAGACGGAGGCGCACCCAGCATCGGTGCGAACAAGGACAACGTCTGCGATCAGATCGCCGCGGTTGCCTGTTACGACATGTACCAGTGCTGCTCCGAGGGGCAGATCGAGAACTACCTCAACGTCGCCGATCCGCGGTCCGAGGATGAATGCAAGGACGACGTCGCGCGGCTGTGCGAGCAGCAGATCGGGATCGTCGACGCCTCGATCACAGCCGGAAAGGTCACGTTCAATGCGACCGCGATGAACGCGTGCCTCACGGCGCTCATCGCGCCCGACAACACCTGCGCCACGGTCGGCGCGATGCTGCCGTGGGCGGCGGCCTGCATGGACTCCGCGTGGGAGGGTGCCGTCGCGGTCGGGGGACAGTGCACCTACCGCTTCGAGTGCGCCGGGAAGGACACCTACTGCGGCGCGAACCAGGTCTGCGCTGCGCTTCCCACCGACGGGCAGACGTGCGCGCAGAATGGCTGCGCGACCGGGTTCTTCTGCAATGGAGGCACGTGTCGCGCACGGGTGGCCACCGGAGGCGTGTGCAACTCGAACCAGCAGTGCCAGACGGGGCTCTACTGCGGTGGGGGCGGTGGCGGAAACCGCACGTGTGCGCCGCTCCTGGCTGCGGGCCAGACGTGCACGGGCGACCAGTCCTGCCACTCTGACCAGTGTCTGCCCGGCACCTGCGCGGGAGGAGGTGGAGGCTCCTGCTACACGAGCCAGGACTGCAATGGACGCTGCTCGAACAACCAGCAGCAGTGCCAGCAGGATCGCGACTGCGGCCAGGGGACGTGCAGCATCGGGGGGGCGCAGTGCCAGCAGGCAAACCAGTGCACGGGCGCGGGCAACACGTGCGTGTTCCCGAACACGTGCACCGGGGCCGCCTGCGTCGGCAACATCGTGTGCGCCGACGACGCGCAGCAAAGCGCGGACTACTGCATCGGCGCCGTGTCGGACCTGCCGAGCCCACCGCCCTGATCACGGGATAGCCAGGCTACGGAGGCGTCGCGAACCTCTGGCCGGTCGTCACACTGTCTTCGGGGACCAGATCGGGAAGGTTGCCGACGCGCACCAGGCAGCTGGTCGTCCTGCGCGGCTCCACGGCACAGCGATCGAGCGCGAAGTAGACACCATCGATCTCGACGTAGATGCGGCCGTTCCGCTGCTCGAGCGCCCGGATCAGCACGCGCCGATCTGGCGTGGCAGTCCGGGTGACTTGCGCCGCGTCGACGAACCGGAGCACCCGCGCCGGCATCTGCCGCTCGCCCACGCGGGGCGCGACGAGGTCAGCCGCCGTCCACGCCGAAGCGGTCAAGAACCTCGCGAGGGAACGGCGGTCGAAGCGCCGCGGCGGGATCTCGACGGTCGCCCGCCGGTACACCATCACCTCCGCTTCGACCGGGGTCTGGATCCGGTACTTGTTGCACGGGCCCGGCGGACACGCCGCGGCCTCCCCGGCGAGGGCCCCGATCACGACCAGCATCACAACACGAGCGATCCGCATCCACGATCCAACGACCGGCGTGCCCAAACGGTCCACGCGATGGTGTGAACGGGCGGTCACGATCGCTATGACATCTGCGATCCACGGTCCTCCGACGGTGCCCAAGCTTACTTCGCGGGCGGATCCGTCAACAGCGTGACGGCGATGCGCCTCCCGCCCGCGAAGTAGAGGGGAAGCTGCCCGTCGGTGATCGGGATCATGTGCCGACCGTCGCCGTGCACCTCGGGGTCGTAGAGGTACGCCTTGCCGCCGTGCTTGACGAGCATGATCTGATGGCTCATCTCCTGGGTACGCCCCTCCGGACCGATCCAGACACAGACGTAGCACCGACCCTCGGCGAGGCTGGCGCACCAGTCCTGGACATCCTCCATCGAGTACAAGCACCCGGCTCCGGTATCGGGGTTGTGGGACACCGGCGAACCCTTGACCTCCTTGCCGATGTGAAAGCAGCCGAGGTCCTGGCCGAGGAAGTCGGTGACCTCCTTCGACAGGGTCCCTCCGCCGATCGTATCGGCGAAGATCTCGTACAGCGACTCCTGCGCCCAGCTCAGATCGCCGAACGTGGCCGTCTTGTCGTCGATCGCCTTGCCGACGACG
>JAYVLW010000245.1:0-3465 GCA_043759315.1 Myxococcales bacterium | reverse complement strand
GCGCATCCATGCACGGACCGTTGTGCAAGAGCAAGCACAACCCCGAGATCGACCGTCCCCGTGCTAGGAAGTCGTCATGGCCAAGCTACCGGTTGTCGGGAATCCAGCCCCGGACGAGGACCTCGGGATGACCCCCACCGAGCTCGAGGACGGCATCCGCCGGCTCAAGGCCGAACGCAATGCCGTGATCCTGGCGCACTACTACCAGGAGTCCGAGATCCAGGACCTGGCCGACTTCGTGGGTGACTCGCTCCAGCTGTCCCAGGCCGCCGCGTCGATCAAGACCCCTGGCCAGGCCGACGTGATCGCGTTCTGCGGCGTCCACTTCATGGCCGAGACCGCGAAGATCATCAACCCCACCAAGATCGTGGTCATCCCCGACCTCGAGGCCGGCTGCTCGCTCGCCGATGGCTGCCCTGCTCCCGTGTTCGCGAAGTGGCTCGAGCAGTACCCGGGCCACACGGTGGTCAGCTACATCAACTGCTCTGCCGACGTGAAGGCGCTGTCGGACGTCATCTGCACGTCGTCGAACGCGGTCAAGATCGTCAAGGCGCTCGGCGATCAGAAGATCGTGTTCGCGCCCGATCGCCACCTGGGTGCGTTCGTCGCCAAGCAGGCGAACCGCCCCGACATGGTCGCGTGGCAGGGCACCTGCATCGTCCACGAGACGTTCTCCGAGAAGAGGCTGCTCGGGCTGATGGCGGCGAACCCGGACGCCGAGGTCATCGCGCACCCCGAGTGCCACGAGGGCATCCTGCGCCACGCGAACCACATCGCGTCGACGAGCGGCCTCATCGAGTACGCGAGGAAGTCGCCGAAGCAGACGTTCATCGTCGCGACCGAGGCGGGAATCCTGCACAAGATGCAACAAGCCGCCCCCGGCAAGACGTTGATCCCGGCGCCCCCCGAAGACGAGTCCTGCTCGTGCAACCTGTGCCCGTTCATGCGCCGCAACACCCTCGAGAAGCTCTACCTGTGCTTGCGCGATCTACAGCCGCAGATCGACGTGCCGGAAGCGACGCGGGTCCGCGCCCTCAAGCCGATCATGCGCATGCTCGAGATGAGCGCTTGATCACCCCGCGCGCCGCGCTGTGCGTCGCGCTCGCGCTCGCTGCCTGCGGGAAGTCCGAGCCCGCCGGCTCGCTCGCGCCCGCGCCGAAACCGCCGGTCCTGCCGGTGCACGACGTCGTCATCTCGTCGGACGTCATCCCCGCCGAGACCCTGCAGCTCGTCACGGCGATCGTTCCGACCTGGGACGCGACGACGGCGGAGCTGCGGCTCTGGGATCGGCCCGACGCGACCACCGCATGGCACCTCGTCGACGGTCCGTGGCCGGCCGTGATCGGCAGGACCGGCGCGGCCTGGGGCATGGGGCGGCACGGCCGCGGTCCCGTGCCCGGGCGCGCGGGTCCGCTCAAGATCGAAGGCGACGGCAGGAGTCCCGCCGGCGCGTTCCTGCTGCAGGGCAGCTACGGCGCCGCCGCGAGCTCGCCGCGCGGCAGCGGACTCCCCTACCAGCCGGTCGATGACAACTGGCGCTGTGTCGACGATCCGAAGTCGGCTCGCTACAACACGATCGTCGACAAGCGCAGCGTCGCCAACGACTGGACCAGCGCCGAGGAGATGAAGCGCTCCGACGAGCTGTACACGTGGGTTGTCGACGTCGCCCACAACCCGACGCGACTCCCGAACGGAGGCAGCTGCATCTTCCTCCACGTGTGGAGCGGCGCGGACTCGACCACGGTCGGCTGCACGGCGATGGCGGAGCCGAAGCTCGCACGGCTGATGGCCGCACTCGCTGCACCAAGACAGCCGATGTTCGTCCTGCTGCCGCGCGCCGAGTACATCGCGCTCGCGCCCGAGTGGCGACTACCCGCCCCGTGAGCGTTCCCGCACGGGTTCGTCGGGCAGGTTCGTCCGTCGAGGCTTCACGTTCGAAGCATTCATCGCCGCTAATCGGTCCGCGTCTGAGGCAGACTCGGGTCATGCACTGGAAGACGATCCTCGTTCCTCACGACTTCTCGTCGTCGGCCAACCACGCTGCGGCGCTCGCACGCGACGAAGCGAAGGTCCACGGCGGGACGGTGATCTTGCTCCACGTCGTCGAATTGCCCCGACAGCTCCCCCCCGACGCCGCGATCGTCTCCAGCGAGGGCGGCACCATCACGATGCGCGACTACGCGATGAGCGCGGCACAGGCGCACCTGACCGACCTGTCCGCTCGCCTCGCGAAGGACGGCGTCGTCGCGACCACGCAGCTCCGGGCGGGCAACCCGGTCGACGAGATCAACCGGTTCGCCGAGGAGGCCAAGGTCGACCTCATCGTGATGGGCACCCACGGTCACACCGGGGTCCGGGCCTGGCTCGCCGGGAGCGTCACCGAGAAGGTCGTCCGCAGCGCCAAGGTCCCGGTTTTGACCGTTCGTCATCCGGACTAGCTTGCGCTTGGACGGACGTCCGTTATATTGGACGTCGTGACCACTGCCTCTGTCCTTCGCGCACTTCTCGGTGGCTCGCTGATCGGCCTGGCCGCGACCCTCGCGCTCCTCGGCAGCGGCCGGATCGCCGGCATCAGCGGGACCCTCGGCCGGGCCCTCGACGGCGATGGCGGGCGCGCCTTCCGCGTTCCATTCCTGATCGCGCTGTTTGCCGTCGGCGCGCTGGCGACCCTGCTCGCTCCGCACAGCTTCGGCGCCGCGGTCCGCAGCACACCCGTGCTCGCCATCGCGGGCGTGCTGGTCGGTGTCGGCACCACGCTCGGGAACGGCTGTACGAGCGGTCACGGCGTGTGCGGCATCTCGCGCGGCAGCATGTGCTCGTTCGTGGCGACGCTGACCTTCATGCTGACCGGCGCGATCACGGTCGCGCTGGTCGGAGCGCACGCGTGAAGGGCTGGATGATCGCCGCGATCTCGGGCGCTCTGTTCGCGCTCGGCCTCGTGATCTCCGGCATGACCGATCCTGGCCGCGTCACCGCGTTCCTCGACGTCACGCGCCACTGGGATCCCACCCTCGCGTTCGTGATGGCCGGCGCGATCGCAGTGCACGCGCCCCTCGGCCGCATGGTCCGACGCCGCCGCGCACCGATCTTCGACGCGAAGTTCCACCTCCCGAAACGCACCTCCATCGAGCCCTGCCTCGTCCTCGGCGCATCGCTGTTCGGCGTGGGCTGGGGCCTCTCGGGGTACTGCCCCGGCCCCGCGCTCGTCAGCCTCGGGACGTCGGCGACCCCGGTGCTCGTGTTCGTTGCAGCCATGGTCGGCGGCATCGGGCTCGCTCGGCTCGCGCTTGGGCGGTAAAGCGCGGCGTCCGGGAAAGGGGACGGTTTCAACTTACGCAACTTGCGATCGCTAAGCCCGCAATGGCTCGTCGACCCGAGTCCGCTTCGAGACCGCAAGAGACCGTCCGGGAATGGGGACGGTTTCAACTTACGCAACTTGCGATCGCTAAGCCCGCAATGGCTGGT
>JAYVLW010000244.1:0-7497 GCA_043759315.1 Myxococcales bacterium | reverse complement strand
GGCTCCCACACGATCATCGGCTCGTACGCCGCCGGCGCCGACCACGTGAAGCTCGGGTCCGCGAACACCTTCCATCCCCGGAACGCGATTCCCGACGAGAACGGATCCACGTTCCAGCTCACGTCGCGATCCTCGCGGTGCTTGCGCCAGTTGTTCAGCACATACGCAAGCGCGTGCCGCGCCTGCCGCCGACTCGTGATCACCTCGGCGTGATAGCGGTCGCTGAATACCTTGCCACCACGCCGCTTCATCGCGCGCGTCTCCGGGTCCACTTCTCTCACCACCGCGTTCATCCGCTTCGCGGCGGAGATCTGAAACGCCTGCATTCCTCTCGAGAGCGCCGTCTTTCCGTCCGCTTCGACGAGCAGGTGGATGTGGTTCCCCTGGATCGAGATGTGAACGATCCGGAAGCCCTCGCGCGACGCCACGACCAGCGTCGCTCCGCGGACCGCTCCATAGATCTCCCGCCGCCGTAGGCGCCCGAGTGCCCTTTCGACACGCAGCACCACATGGATCGGCTCGCTCGCCTTGAACGCCGCGCGCTTCTTGTGCGGCGAGCCCGCCTTCTCGCCCAGCCGTGGGCGCCCGCGCTTGCGCTTCGGCTCCTCGCCCGGCTTCGCACGCCGCGGCCTGGTCGGTCGCCGCGCCTTGCCAGTGCCGCCCTTGTTCAGCAACGCCATCTGCTCGTGCCGCTTGCGCGGCCTCGGCTTCCTTACCCGCCTTGTTGCCATTGGCAGAATGTAGCCGTCCCTTCGATCGACTCGCAACTATTTTCGCCGATATTTCTTCACACTTGGTATTGTGTGCGCCTCGTGGCTCACACACTGTTCCCGGACGACTGACGCTCACTGACAGATTCTCCCACGCGACCAACCGCGACCAACCGCGAAGAACGCCCTGCTCGCTACCGACACCTCGTTCCGAGTCATCGGTTCGACACGCGAGGTCAATCGATCGAAGCCGAACCATTTCTCGCGAGGGCAAGCGCGGAGGACCCTGTGGGCGGGCGCCACGGCAGAGCGCTCGCACTCGCGCCAACGCGCGCGGCGGCCGTCCACAAGTCCGACGCGACCGCCTGCGCTCTCCTCCGCAGGTCAGCGTGGATCCTCGGGCTCCTCGAGAGCGAACAGCTCCTCGATCGACTCCCCACATCGAGTACGCCGACCGGCAGCGCCATCGTCGTCGGCCGTTGCCGCGTGCTCGACGTCGTTGGCCAGTGGGCATCCGCGTCGACCCGTGTACCCACGTGGGCATCCGCGTCGACCCCCACATGGGCATCCGCTCCGACACCCACCTCGAATCAACGATTCGAAAGCTGCGGCAATCCTCGCGAAGGCTAGCGCGGAGGACCCTGCGGGCGGGCGCCACGGCAGAGCGCTCGCGGCCAACGCGCGCGCCACAAGTCCGACGCGACCGCCTGCGCTCTCCACCACCTCACTCTCGGCCACAGTCGAAGCTCCGACGTCTTCACGCAGCGGGGTGGGCCGCGACGGCTTCGTCGCCCGCCGGCCGTCAGAACTGTCAGGCCACGTCGCGATCGGAACCGTGGGTGCCCGGTCGGGTCCCGGGCCGTGCTACCCATGCGACGTGGCGTCTGACGACGAAGCGCACGACGTTCCCCTCGGCGAGGTCGAGCTGACCAGCGTGCCGAGTGTGGCGGGCGGGCTCGGGTCGCTGGCCGCGGCCGTGCGGCACCTCCAGCGGGATGGCGCGGTGCGCAGGGGCAGCAAGGCGCTGCTCGCGATGAACCAGCCCGACGGGTTCGATTGCCCGGGCTGCGCGTGGCCGGAGCCCACGGCGAAGCATCGCTCGCGGTTCGAGTTCTGCGAGAACGGTGCGAAGGCGATGGCCGAGGAGACGACGACCTCGCGCGCATCGCCCGAGCTGTTCGCCGCGGCGACGGTCGAGGAGCTCCGGCTGCTCAGCGACTTCGAGCTCGGTCAGCTCGGCCGGATCACGCACCCGCTCGTCCTCGACGGGCGCACGTATCGCGAGATCGGCTGGGACGCAGCGTTCGCGCTGATCGCCCGTGAGCTGCGCGCGATCGGCCCCGACCGCACGATGTTCTACACGTCGGGGCGCACCAGCAACGAGGCCGCGTTCCTCTACCAGCTCGTCGGGCGGATGTTCGGGACGAACAACTTTCCCGATTGCTCGAACATGTGCCACGACTCGAGCGGCGTCGCGCTCTCGGAGGTGGTGGGCGTGGGCAAGGGGACCGTGTCGATCGCGGACTTCGATCACGCGGATCTGATCCTGATCGTCGGACAGAACCCAGGCACGAATCATCCGCGGATGCTGTCCACGCTCCGCGACGCGGCGAAGCGCGGCGCGACGATCGTCGCGATCAACCCGCTGCGCGAGGTGGGGCTGACGAAGTTCGCGCATCCGCAGAAGCCGCTCGATCTTCTCGGCGGGGTGGCGCTCGCGAAGCACTTCGTGCAGATCCAGATCGGCGGCGATCAAGCGCTGTTCCTGGGAATCAACAAGGCGGTGCTCGAGGCGGATGTCGCGACCTCGAAGTCGCGTGGCGGCGATGAGACCTCGACGGTCGCCGAGCTCGGCGGCGTGCTCGATCCGCTGTTCATCGGCGACCACACCGACGGGTTCATTCCGTGGCGCGCGCACGTGATGGCGACGCCATGGAGCGTGATCCTCGAGAGGTCGGGCGTCGACGAGGCGACGATCCGCATGCTCGCGTCGCTCTACGTGTCGTCGAAGAACGTCATCGCGTGCTGGGCGATGGGGCTCACGCAGCACAAGCACGCGGTGGTCACGATCCAGGAGATCGTGAATCTGATGCTGCTCCGCGGCAACATCGGCAGGGAAGGCGCCGGCCTGTGCCCGGTGCGGGGGCACTCGAACGTGCAGGGCGACCGCACGATGGGCATCTATCACCTGCCCCGCCCCGCGTTCCTCGACGCGCTCGGCGAGGCCTTCGATTTCTCACCACCGCGCACGCCTGGGGTCGATACGGTGGGCGCGATCCACGGCCTCGAGGATGGCGAGCTGGACGCCTTCATCGCGCTCGGCGGCAACTTCGTCTCCGCCGTGCCGGATACGGAGCGCACGATGCGGGCGCTCGAGCGCACGCGGCTCACGGTGAGCGTCTCGACGAAGGTCAACCGCACCCATCTCTACCCGGGAGCGGTGGCGCTGATCCTGCCGTGCCTCGGCCGCTCGGAGATCGACGCGCAGGCCGAGGGTGCGCAGTTCGTCACCGTCGAGGACTCGATGTCGATGGTGCACCGGTCGCAGGGCGTGCTCGCGCCGGCGAGCGATGCCTTGAAGAGCGAGGTCGCGATCGTCTGCGGCCTCGGCGCCGCGCTGATCGGCAGCACGAAGGTGCCGTGGGCGGAGCTCTCCGGCGACTACGATCGGATCCGCGATCTGATCGCCCTGATCGTCCCGGGCTTCACCGACTTCAACACCCGCGTGCGCACGCCGGATGGTTTCCAGCTCCCGAACCCGGGCCGCGATCGCTCGTTCTCGCCGATCGGCGGCCGCGCCAGGTTCACCGTGGCCACGCCTCCGGATCTGACGCTGCCGCCCGGCCGCCTGCGGATGATGACGATCCGCAGCCACGATCAGTACAACACCACCATCTACGGCCTCGACGATCGCTATCGTGGCATCCACGGGGGGCGCCGCGTGGTGATGGTCTCGCCGGCGGACATGGCCGAGCGACACCTCGTCGATCGTCAGCTCGTGGACCTGATCAGCGAGTGGTCCGACGGCGAGCGCATCGCCCCGGCGTTCATCGTGGTGCCGTACGACCTGCCGCGCGGCAACTGCGCGACCTACTTCCCCGAGGCGAACGGGCTGGTCCCGCTCGATAGCGTGGCCGATCGTTCCGGGACACCGACGTCGAAGTCGGTGATCGTCCGGCTCCGCCCACGGTGACTACCAGCTCAGGTCGAGGACCGCGCCCTGAGTCTCGGGCGACAACATCGGCGTGATCGCGATGCGATCGCGGAGAGACCGTGTCCCCGAGGTCTTCGCCACGCTCTCCGCCGGCTGGTGGACGAACGCCATGTACCCCGTGAACACCGCGGCCGCGCCGAGCACCACGCCGCTGACCGCCGTGTACACGTGGATGTCGTACTTGTCGCAGCCGCGCTTGTACGCGGGTTCCTCGCCTTCGGTGGCTCCCATCAAGTCATGGGCGCAACCAAACCTGGGGGCACTGAACGTTCCGTTCTTGATGCTGTCGAACTCGGTGAGTGCGCCACGCCACTCGACGACCGAGATGCCGCCGAGCACGACGGCGACTCCGAGCGAGGCACCGAACAGCGGCTTCCAGTAGCTCGCCCGCTTGCCGCCGCTCTCGCCCTTCTCGGCGAGCTGGAACGCCTCCGTGGTGGACTCACCGGCGGTGATCGTCACCGCGATCTCCTTCCGTCGTCGCCCCGGGGCCTGCACCCCGATGCGATAGCGCCCCTCGGCGAGCTGGAGCGTGGCCCTGCCACCGCGCAGCGTTTCCGCCTGGTCGTCGTCGACGAAGACGGTGCCGGTCTCGACGTTCGCTTCGATCGTCAGCGTGCCGCGCTTTGCTGCCGGCGCCGGGCCGGCGCCGACGAGATCGGTGTAGGTCTTCTTGGCGATGGCGCGGACGGCATCGCCACTCGAGCCACCCGGGATGCGGACCGTCAGCTCCTTCTCCCTCGACTTCTGCTTCACGTCGAGGACGAAGAACTTCGCGGTGTAGCCGTCGCCGGCCTTCGCGAGCTGGCCGTAGATCAAGATGTCGGTGCCGATGTCCCTGCCGATGTCCGACATGCACAGCGGGCCCTCGCTGTCGCAGTTCTTGAGGACCTTCTCGTCGATCAGCTCGCGGTCCGAACTCGGCGCGAGCTGGAACGGGCCGTTGCCCTGCTTCGCCTTGCTACGCAGACCCTCGGTCAGGTCATGCGCGGCTCCGGTCGCGGCCTGATCGATCGGACCGGTCACCTCGACGCCGAGGATCGCGACCTTCGGCTTCGCACTGGCCTCGCGCGTGCCGAGCACCACGAACAGCACAGCCAGAGCGATCAGCGCGGCGTGCTTCATGGCCAGATGCTCACCAGTCGATGCGGAACGCGGCGCCACCGCCATCGGTCCGGATCAGCGGGGTCACCGCGAACGCCGGCTTGCGGGCGCGGCGACCGACGGTCGGGTTCGTAGTCGTGGTTGGCGACTTCTCGGACGTGCTGCGACCAAAGGCGAGGTAGCCGCTGATCGCGATCAGTGCCGCCGAAACGCCCGTCCCGATGACGGCGACGCCGGAGTAGCGCTTGTACTTGCAAACAGTCTTGAGACTCGGGTCATCGGGGCACGAGAAGCCGAGACCAACGGTGGTCCCTGCCAATTTCGGGTCGACCTTATCCGCGGCGTCCTGCTCCTGTTTGTAGGTGTAGATCCACGCGGTCCCCGCGCCGAGGCCAACCACCACGGAGGCAACGAAGATCGGCTTCCAGATGTTCGTGCCCGACGACGATGTGGTGCCCGTCCTCGTGTGGATCAGCTCGTCGGGCTTCTTCGTCACCTTCGCCTCGACCATCGTCACCTGCTGGGTGGTGGTCTCGCCGCTGCGGACCGTGACCTTGGTCTCCGTGCTGCGCTCGAAGCCGTCGGCCTCGACGACCAGCCGGTACGGCCCCTCGGGGAGGCTGAGCGTCAGGGTGCCGGATGCGAGCGAGCCCTTCGGATCGTTGTCGAGCAGGATCGTGCCGCGGTCGGCGTTGCTGCGGACGATCAGCGTGCCGTTCGCGACGACGCCGACGAGATCGTTGTACGCCTTGGTGGCCGCGGTGCCGATCGCCGTGGGGTCCTTCGCCGCTCCGTGCGGGATCGTCATCGGGCTGCGCGACTTCTCGAACTTCTTCTTGCCGACATTCAGCAGGTTGATGGTGACGACGTAGCCATCGGGCTTCTTCTCGAACTTGCCGTAGATCAGGAAGTCCGCGCCGAGATCCTTGCCGATCTGCGACATGCACGAGATCGCCTCGTTATCGCAGTTCTTGATCAGCTTCTCGTCGATCAGCTCCTTCTCGCTTCCCGGCTGGAACGCGTACGGGTTGCTCGGCATCTTCGCGCGCGACCGCAGCGCATCGGTCAGATCCTTGGCGACGCCAGTGGTGGACTGATCGATCTGACCGCTGGGGTCGACAACCTCGAGGCCGAGGACGGCGACCGTGGGCTTACCGGCGAACGCCGGCGAGCTCACGAGCGCGGTGAACAGGAGCGCGAGGACCGCGATCCGGCGCCAACTGGAGGAAAGTGCACGAGTCATGGGGCTCCTCGAAGCCATTAGTATACACGTCTCGGAGCGGAGGTTGATGCCATGTGGCCCCCACGATTGCGCCAGGTTACGGTGTAGGTCCCAACGCCCATGCGAACCCTTTCGGCGCGCATCCTCCTCGGCTTCGCCGCGCTGACCGTCACGTTCGGCGTGATCACCGCGACGGTGGTCTTCAACATGAGCCAGGTCGAGGACCAGGTCACGCTGATCGGCAAGGGCTACGTGCCGCTCGCCCTCGCGGCCAAGGACCTCGCCCGCCGGCAGGAGGACCTTCGCAACTACCTCGAGGAGCGGCTGCAGGACGAGTCCAACGCCCAGGTCGCGCGGCTAGCGCTCCGCAACTCGCGAGCAAACCGCGACCGCGCCCTCGCGACCCTGCGGCGCATCCTCGACACGGTCGGACTGCTGGTCGACATCGATCCGAAGCAGTTCGCAGTCACCCGACCGAAGATCGAGGCCCTCGAGGCGTCGGTCGCGGGGATCGAGGCGACCTACGCCGAGATGGCAGCGTCGATCCCGGTCGGCAAGGCCGAGAGCTGGGACAGCGCGCAGAAGACCGCGTTCGAGGTCCTCCAGAAGCTGCGCGCCGAGGAGCGCAAGCTGATGCAGAAGGCGAACAGCTTGTCGGAGCAGCTCGATCGCAACGTGAGCACGACCACGCATACACTCGAGCAGAACGAGCACACGCTGCGACTACGGACGATCTACCTCGGCCTCGCCGCCGTGTTGCTCGGCCTGTGCATCACGATCTGGGTCGTGATCACGCTGCGGCCGCTCAGCCGCCTGCGCGATGCCGCCCGGCGAATCGCGTCGGGTGATTACGGCAGCCGGATCCCCGAGCGCGGGCCAGCGGAGGTCGCAGATCTCGCTCGCGAGTTCAACTCGATGGGACGCGCTGTGGAAGAGCGCGAGCGCGAGAAGGTGCGCGCGGAGCGGCTCGCCGCGGTGGGAAAGATGGCGGCGATGATCACGCACGAGGTGCGCAATCCGCTGTCCTCGATCGGCCTCAACACCGAGCTGCTCGAGGAGGAGCTCGATGGCGTCCCGAACGCCGACGAAGCGCGCGGCCTGTGCCGTGCGATCCACCGCGAGGTCGATCGCCTCACCGCGATCACCGAGGAGTACCTCGCGTTCGCGCGCCTCCCCAAGCCGAAGCTCGCCGCCGAGCCGATCAACGCGATGGTCACGTCGCTCGCGGCGTTCATGCGCGAGGACCT
>JAYVLW010000243.1:0-4161 GCA_043759315.1 Myxococcales bacterium | reverse complement strand
CTCGAGGTGCTGCTGCGCCAGGCGTTGCGGAGCATGCCGCGCTGATGACGCGCAAGAAGCACATCGACCCCGGCGCAGGTGCCGACGACGCGCCCGCGCGCGAGGTCGCGCCGGCGGTGCAGGGCACCGAGAAGCAGTGGCAGGCCGCGCTGCGCCCGCGCACCTTCGCCGAGTACATCGGCCAGCGCGAGCTGATCGACAACCTCCAGATCAGCGTGCGCGCGGCGAAGCAGAACGGCTGGCCGCTCGATCACTTCCTGTTCGCCGGCCCGCCGGGTCTCGGCAAGACCACGCTCGCGCACGTGATCGCGAACGAGCTCGGGGTGAACCTCCACGTCTCGAGCGGCCCCGCGATCGATCACAAGGGCATGCTCGCCTCGCTGCTGACGTCACTCGGCGAGGGCGACGCGCTGTTCATCGACGAGATCCACCGGCTCTCGCCCGTGGTCGAGGAGAACCTCTATCCGGCGATGGAGGACTTCCGCTTCGATCTGTTCATCGGCGATGGTCCGCACGCGAAGGCCGTCACGATGCAGCTGCCGCGGTTCACGCTGCTCGGCGCGACCACGCGGATGGGCCTGCTGTCCGCGCCGCTGCTCGATCGCTTCGGCTTCCACTGGCAGCTCCGCTACTACGAGCTGCCCGACATGGAGGCGATCGTCCGGCGCTCCGCCGCGCTGATCGGCGTCACGATCGATGACGACGGCGCCACCGAGATCGCGCGCCGAGCCCGCGGAACCCCACGGATCGCGAACCGGCTGCTCCGCCGCGTGCGCGACTTCGCCGTGGTCGAGCGCGATGGCACCATCGATGGTGATATCGCCGCGTCGTCGCTCGATCGGCTCGCCGTGGATCACGCCGGGCTCGACACGCTCGATCGCGCGTACCTGAGCGTGATCTGCGAGCGCTTCGACGGTGGCCCGGTCGGTATCGAGGCGGTCGCCGCATCGCTGTCCGAGGAGCGCGGCACCCTCGAAGAGGTCGTGGAGCCGTTCCTCCTCCAGGTCGGCTTCATCGCGCGGACCCCACGCGGTCGGCTGGCGACCGCCGCCGGCTACCAGCACATGGGCCTCGCCGTCCCGACCAAGGCGCCCACGGGCGGCCAGGGTGGCGCGCAGGGCCGGTTGTTCTGATCCCGTAGACGCGTCGCGAAGGTCAGCGACCCGCTGCGGCCATCGCCTCGCGGCGGTAGTCCTCGAACCACGACTTGTGGTTGTCGAGATCGTCGAGGACGAGGTTCGCCTTCTTCTCGAACAGGGGATTGTCGGCGAGCTTCGCGATCCGGCCGAGCAGCCGCAGCGCGCAGCCCTTGCGCGCGGCCACGTCGTACGCGCGGGCGAGCTTCAGCGTGGCCTCGGGGTTGTACGGGTCCTTCTCGAGCGCGTTGCCGTACTGCTGGATGCTATCGATCAGGAGATCGGACTTGGCCTTGGCATCCGTCGCCCTCTCGTACGAGCCGATCGCGGTGTCGCCACGTCGCGTGGCCTCCTCGGAGCGCGGCCGATCGACCTTCACCGACTTGGGCGCGGCGACCACCTTGTAGTTGCACTCGTCGATCGTCGGCCGTGGCCCCTTCGGCGGCTCGGGGGGAACCGCGGGGTGGCGAACGGCTTGTGGGTCGCGAGGCTTCGGTGCCTTCGCCCCGTACATCGGCTGGCAGGCACAGAACGCGAGCGTGGCCATGGCGAGCAGCGTCTTCCCCATGTCCTCGATGGTAACCGTGGCCGGGCGCGGTTCAACCCCTTTCGTGGCAAGGTCCTACGATGCGCGGGAAGACCGTCGTGATCACAGGCGCCAGCTCGGGGATCGGACTCGAGACGGCCCGTGCACTCGCCGCGAAGGGCGCGATCATCACGATGGTGGTCCGCAGCCAGGAGCGTGGCGAGGCCGCGATCGCGAACATCCGGAGAGACGTCGCAGATGCGCGGATCGATCTCGTGCTCGCGGACCTCTACTCGCTGGCCGAGGTGCGCCGAGCCGGAGCCGAGCTGCGCGCGAAGCACCCGCGGATCGACGTGCTGGTCAACAACGCCGGCCTGATCCATCGTGCGCCCGAGCTCACGGTCGATGGGTTCGAGAAGACGTTCGCGCTCAATCACCTCGCGGCGTTTCTGCTCACCTACGAGCTGCGGGAGACGGTCGGCGACCGCGTGGTCACGGTCTCGTCGTCGGGCCATCGCTACGCGCGGTTCGACTGGGATGACCTCGCGACGATGCGCACGTGGAAGGGCGAGATCGGGGTCTACGGCGCTTCGAAGCTGTGCAACATCTGGTTCGCGCGCGAGGCCTCGCGCCGGTTCGCCGCGAAGGGCGTGACGAGCAACTCGCTGCACCCGGGGCCGGTCGCGACGAGCTTCGGCCAGTCGGGCTCCTGGCTGTTCAAGTACGGCACCCGGATCGCGCGGCCGTTCTTGCTCACCGCGGCGCAAGGGGCGCGCACGTCCGTGTATCTCGCGAGCTCTCCAGAGGTCGCGGGTGTGACCGGCGAGTACTTCGCGAAGTGCAAGGTCAAGCAGCCCTCGGGCCGCGCGCGCGATGAAGCGAGTGCCCGGCGGCTGTGGGAGCTGAGCGAGCAGCTGTGCGGCGTCTCCTGGTCATAGGCCTCGTCGTCGCGGCGTGCTCGCCGCGCAAGGCGGACGAGCCCGACCCGCCGCCCGTGCGCCCACCGGCGGTGCGGGTGCCACCCAAGGGTCCGCGCTCGACCGTGACCGCCGCCGACTACATCGGCCCGGCGGCGTGCGGTGAGTGCCATCCCGACGAGCACGCGCGGTGGTCGCAGAGCCTGCACCCGGTGATGAACCAGCGCGCCGAGACGCCGAACGCGATCGTCGGCGACTTCGCGCATGCGGTGGTGCCCTATGGGGGAGGCGAAGCGCGGTTCGATCGTGATCGCGCGGGCTACACGATGACGCTCGCGCGCGGCGGGACGAGCGTGCACTATCGCGTCACCCGGACGATCGGTCGCCGCGGTCTGCAGGAGTACGTCGGCACGCAGGAGCCGGGCGGCATCGAGGTCCGGCTTCCGTTCGCGTGGTGGCCGCGCCGCGGCGGCTGGTATCCGCAGCCGTACTTCGATCCGTGGTTCGCCGCCGAGACCGACTTCGACGCTTACGCACCGGTCACCGAGCCGTGGGCGGAGCGTTGCCCCTGGTGCCACAGCACGTATCCGTTCGAGCAGCGGATCGCGCGTGGGACCATGCGCGCCGTCGGCCACGGACTCGAGCAGTACTTCGTGGCGCCCAACGGCTCCGACCGACTCGCCATCGAGCAGCAGATCTCGACCGGCATCAGCTGCGAGAGCTGTCACCTCGGCGGCAAGCAGCACCAGGCGGGCGCGTCGATCCACTTCGTCCCGCTCGGTGCCGACGCGCGGCCGGGTGCGCCGGTCGCGACCACGTTCGCCGCGGAGCGCAAGACGCCGGCGATCGTCAACACCGTGTGCGCGCAGTGCCACTCCGGTCCGTCGCCGCGGCTGCCGGATGGCACCTCGCTGCGCAACTCGAGCGAGGCGCTCGACCTCGCCGCCTCGCCGTGCACGACCGCGCGCTGCGTGGACTGCCACGATCCGCACCGCGGCGGGTTCGATGAAGCGCGCGCGATCACCGCGTGCACGAGCTGTCACCCGGGATTCGCACAGCCTGCTGCAGCGCGAGTGCACAGCGGGCACGCGGACGGCACCACGTGCCTCGATTGCCACATGCCGCGGCTGGTGATGGGCATCGATCGCATGGTGCGCACGCACCGGATCGGCTCGCCGGGTGATCCCGCGATGATGTCGGCGGCCGCGCCGAACGCGTGCAACCTGTGCCACCTCGATCGCCCGATCGGGTGGACGGTGGACGAGCTCCGCCGCGGCTACGAGATCGCGCTCGATCCGCGCGGCTGGACCGCCTACGGCGAGCTCGATCGCCCGGTCGGCGAGGTGTGGATGACCAGCGCGGAGCCCGCCCTCCGATTGCTCGCGGGGGCCGCGTACGCCCGCTCGCCCCTCGCGGCGTTCTCGCTGCCGATGCTGACCAGGGCGCTCGCGGATCCGTTGCCCCACCTGCGGGTGTGGGGGCTGTTCGCGATCGAGGACGTGATCGGGCGGAAGGTCACCCCGGCGGAGTTCGACCCGCGAGCCTCTCCCGCGGTCCGCGCGACGCAGCTGCGGGCGCTGAA
>JAYVLW010000242.1:0-8235 GCA_043759315.1 Myxococcales bacterium | reverse complement strand
TCCGATGGCATCACCGCGCCGGGCAATGACAGCGACTTCCGCCAGGTCCCCGACAAGGCGATCCGCGTGGTCCACGTGGTCCGCTTGTTGCCCGACGGCGACAACTGGATCGTGCAGGACGAGCCGGTGCTGATGCGCCGGGTCTCCGGCAGCCCGCAACCCGAGAAGCTCGACGTCAAGGATCCGAGCGTTCCGGGCTGGACCACGAGCCAGATCGACGAGCTGCAGTTCGAGATCTACAAGCAGCTCAAGCCGTTCGAGGTCAAGACGCCCGGCGGGATGGCGCCCGGTCCTGCGTCGCCCGGGTCCGCGGATCCCGTACCCACCCCGCCAGCCGCGGGCTCGGGTGCGGTGCCAGCGCCCGCGCCGTGAGCGACGAGATCGTCGGGTTCTCGATCGACTCCGACGAGCACGTCGGGGGCGGTGGGTTCCTCGCGATCCGGCGGCTGCGCATGCGCAATCGCCGCGCTGATGGTTCGCTGTCGGCGGGCTACGTGTGTGACTCGATCGCACGCCCGTACGGGCAAGATGCGGTCGTCGCCTGCGTGTTCGCGCGCGCGTCCGCCGGGATCCGGGTGCTGGTGCGCGAGGGGCTGCGGCCGGCGGTCACGCTGTGCCGCGATCCCGCGCGCGCACCGCTCCCCGAGGCTGCACCCGGGATGTTCTTCACCGAGCTGGTCGCTGGGATCCTGGAGGTCGGTGATCACGGGGAGGCGGGGCTGCGCACCCGCACCGCGCACGAGGTCCACGAGGAGGCGGGCTTCGTGATCGACCCCGAGCGCGTGATGCTGCTCGGTGCGGGGACGTTCCCCTCGCCGGGAAGCATGATCGAGAAGTTCTACTTCACGGCGATCGAGGTCGATCCGGCGAGCCAGGAGCCACTCGTTGGCGATGGCTCGCCGATGGAGGAGGGCGCCACCACGCGCTGGCTCGACCTCGACGAGGCGATCGCCCAGTGCGTGCGCGGGGACATCTGCGATCTCAAGACCGAGGCCGGGATGCGCCGCCTGCGCGACGCTCTCGCGCCCTAGCTGCGACCACGGTGGGTGGGGTCGCCGACGCGGGCGCAGAAACCGCAGAACGGTCATGTACTCATTCGTCCGTGCGCGCCTGGAACCCGCACGCCGCTCCGTGTCAGGCTGAAGGCGAACGAGCGCCCCGTGAAGCCAGCACCGATTCCAGCCGACGAGAACGAGCGTCTCCGCGAGCTCCACGCGCACGAGATCCTCGATACAGAGGCGGATCCTCGATTCGACGCGATCGCGAAGCTCGTCGCGACGATCCTCGAGGTGCCGATCGCGCTGATCTCGCTCGTCGATCGCGATCGCCAGTGGTTCAAGGCACGCCACGGGCTCGCGGCCACCGAGACCCCACGTGACGTTTCGTTCTGTGGTCATGTCGTCGCGGGCACGTCTCCGTTGGTGGTTCGGGACGCCTATGCCGACGACCGGTTCGCCGACAACCCGCTGGTGAAAGGTGATCCACGGGTCAGGTTCTACGCCGGCTATCCGCTGCGTACCGTCGCCGGGCACGTGCTCGGCACGTTGTGCGCCCTCGATCATGCACCGCGGGAGCTGTCCACGAGCCAGCAGGAAGCACTGGAGCTGCTCGCGCAGCAGGTCTCGGCGTTGCTCGAGCTGCGTATGACGGAGATCAGGCTCAGCCGAGAGCGCGCGCTGGGACTCGACCGCGAGGCGCGGCTGGCCGACCGCGAGCGTCTGCTCAGCACCGTGTTCGAAGGCATGGTGGAGGGCGTCGTCCTTCAGGATAGCAGCGGCGCGATCCTCCATCACAACGCGGCGGCCGAGTCGATCCTCGGCCTCACGGCGGAGGAGCTCACCGGGCGGACCTCCGTCGATCCGCGCTGGCGTGCCACGCGTGCGGACGGCAGTGAGTTCCCGGGCACCGAGCACCCGAGCATGGTCACGTTGCGCACCGGCGAGCTGCAGAGCAACGTCGAGATGTGCATCCAGACGCCCGATGGCGAGCGCCGCTGGCTCACGATCAACTCGCGCCCGCTGCGCAAGACCGGTGAGGTCGCGCCGTACGCCGCGATCGCGACGTTTCGCGATATCACCGAGAATCGCCTTCTCGCCGAGAAGCTGTCCCGCCATCAGCGGTTGGTCACCACGGGCACGCTCGCCGCCGGGGTCGGCCACGAGATCAACAACCCGCTGACATACACGCTGGCGAATCTCTCGATGGCGATCGAAGAGCTCGAGGACATCGCCGGGGGCTCGTCGTCGCAGCGGCTCCGCGAGATCATCGGCTTGCTCGACGAGGCACGCCAGGGCGGAGAGCGAGTGAAGCGGATCGTGCGGGGGCTCAAGTCGCTCGCACGCGAGGAGACCGAGGCGCAGCCCGTCGACGTGAACGCGATCGTGCGCTCGGCGCTGCAGATGGCCAACCACGAGCTTCGCACGCGGGCGACCGTCGAGCTCGACCTGGGCGAGTCACCGCACGTCCTGGCGGACGAGTCGCGGCTGGCCCAGGTCCTGATCAACCTTCTGGTCAACGCGGCGCAGGCCTTCGTGGCATCGGATCCGTCGCGTAACCAGATCGTCGTTCGTACGCGAGCCGCCGACTCCGTCGTGATCGAGGTCAGCGATAACGGCCCGGGCATCGATCCGCAGGTGCTCCCTCGGATCTTCGACCCGTTCTTCACGACGAAGGGGGTCGGTGTCGGGACCGGTCTCGGGCTCGCGATCTCGCACGGCATCATCTCCGCCCTGAGCGGTGAGATCGTCTGCGAGTCGACCGTTGGTCACGGGACCACGTTCCGCATCACACTCCCGCCCGCAGCCGGCGTCGTCGAGACAGAGCGCCGCACCAGCGAGGCGCGCCCGCTCGGTCGCGGTCGGCTCCTCGTCGTGGACGACGAGCCCGCGATCCTCAAGGCGGTCACCCGGATGTTCCGGGACGAGCTGGAGGTCGTCGCGGTCGGAGATCCGCGAGAAGCGCTCCAGAGGATCCGAGACGGCGAGCACTTCGATGTGGTGTTCAGCGATCTATCGATGCCCTACCTGAGCGGCGTGGAGCTCTACGAGGCCGTCGCGGCCACCCATCCCGCCGTGGCGCAGCGGTTCGTGTTCATCAGCGGCGACATGTCGCGGCACGACCTTCGGGCCTTCCTCGCGCGGGTCCCGAACGAGCGCTTCGAGAAGCCGTTCAGCACGGCCGACCTGCGGGCGATCGTTCGCAGGTTCCTGCGCACCGCGGTCTGAGCGGCAGCCGTCACTTCTCGCTGGCGGGAAGCGAGCCCGAGGTCCCGGGATCCGATTCCGCGGCCGAGGGTGCGCGCAGCTCGCCGCTTGCCTTCGCATACTCGTCGAGCTTGCGATACAGCGTCTTGCGATCGAGGCCGAGGCGCTGGGCGGCGCGGGTCTTGTTGCCGGCCTCGTCCTCGAGCACGCGCTCGATGAACTCGCGCTCGAGATCCGCGAGCGTCATCCGGCGCGCCACGGCGGCGCCGAGAAGATCGGTCGGGCGCTTCTCGCGCACCTGGGGCGGGAGATCGTCGTCGGCGATCAGCTCGCCCTGGCACAGCGCGACGCCGCGCTCGAGAACGTTCATCAGCTCGCGGACGTTGCCGGGCCAGTTGTACGCGAGCAGCAGGTGCTGCGCCTCGGGAGACAGGCGCATGCGGCGCTGGGGCGTTTGCTTCGCGCCGAGCTGGATCAACACGTGCTCGGCGAGGGGAACGATGTCCTCGGGCCGCGAGCGCAGCGGCGGCAGATCGAGGTGGATGACGTTGAGCCGGTAGTAGAGATCCTCGCGGAAGCTCCCCTCGGCGAGCATCACCTCGAGGTTCTTGTTCGTCGCGGCGACCACGCGGACGTCGACGCGCTGGTTCTTGGTGGCGCCGAGCGGGCGGACCTCGTGCTCCTGGAGCACGCGCAGGAGCTTCGCCTGCAGGGGCAGCGCGAGCTCGCCGATCTCGTCGAGGAAGATCGTGCCGCCATCGGCCTCGACGAACAGACCCGGCTTGTCGGCGCGCGCGTCCGTGAACGCCCCCTTCTTGTGGCCGAACAGCTCGCTCTCGATCAGCCCCTCGGGCACGGCCGCGAGGTTGACGCCGACGAACGCACCGTTGGAGCGTGTCGAGTTGTAGTGGATCGCGCGCGCGATCAGCTCCTTGCCCGTGCCGCTCTCCCCGGTGACCAGCACCGAGGCGGTGGAGCCCGCGATCCGCCGCACGAGCGCCACCACGTCCCGCATCGACTGGCTGTTCGCGATGATGCTGCCGAGGCCGTACTTGTCCTCGACCTCGCGCTGGAGCCGGGCGACCTTGGTCCGGAGCGCGCGCTCGCCGAGCGCCTTGTCGGCGACCAGCAACAGCTCCTCGATCTCGAACGGCTTGGTGATGTAGTCGTAGGCGCCGAGCTTGACCGCGCGGATCGCGGTCTCGATCGAGCCAAACGCGGTGATCATCACCACGTGCGGGGGCTCGGGGAGCGCCATCACGCCGCGGATCAGGTCGAAGCCGTCCATCTCTGGCATGCGGAGATCGGTGATCACGAGATCGAACCGCCCGGACCGGGCGACCTCGAGCCCGGCGGCGGCGCCGCCGGCGGCGGCGACCTCGAAGCCCGCGTCCTCGAGCTCCTCCGAGAGGAGATCGCGCATCGCCTCGTCATCTTCGACGACGAGGATCGAGGCGGTGCGCTCCGTGGACACTGCCGGAGGTTCTAGCACGGGCGGCGTCAGGGCACGCAGCGGCCGGTCGGCAGGTCGCACGTGAGGCGGCGCCACGGCCCGACGGCCGGTGCGGACGAGATCACGGTCGGGCACTGGTCGTCCTCGGTGCACTTCTGGACGCAGAAGTTGTTCGAGAAGTACGTGGTGCACACGTGGCCCGCGCCGAGCGGGGCGCATGCCGTGTCGTCGCTGCAGCTGCGCGAGCACGTCTCGCGCGTGTCGCCGCCGGAGACAAAGAAGAAGCTCGGGCACGACAGCGCGAGCGAGCAGTCGGACTGGCTGTCGCATCGCCCACCTTCGGCGACCGCGCCGTTGCCGTCGATCGGCACGCAGGCGCCCGCGCTGCACGCACCGCGAAACAGCTGGTTTCGGTACTCGGCGGCGCAATCGGCCGCCGCGGTGCATGCCGGTCCGAGCGTGCGCTGTGTGGTGAGCGTGTAGGTGACGGGAGAGGCATCGGGGGTGGAGACGAACTCGCGAACGCGCGCGTAGTACCGGCCGAGCGGCAGGTAGGTCAGCCGCACCTGCTCGGGCTGTTCCCAGAACGACAGCCCGAGGTCGGCCCCGGTTGCGTCGAACACGTGGAGATCGAGGTCGCGGCCACCGGACCAACCCAGCTGGAGCAGCCAGGTCTCGCCGAGCGTGGTGACGTCGAACGCGAAGTAGTCGAACTCGGTCGTCGGGCTCGAGCACACCTTGCCGGCGATCGAGCTGTGGCCGGTGCCGTCGAGCGCGATCATCGTCGCGCCGGCGGGGCCGTCGTTGCCGGGCTCGCCGCCCCCATCGCTCGTGCACAGATCGGCGCCGGCGATGCAGGTCTGGGCGCCGCCACACACGGGCGCGCTCGCGCTGGTGCAATCGAAGCTGGTCACGCAGCCGACGCAGCGGCCCTCGAAGCACGCCGGCGTTGCACCGCCGCATTGTCCTCCGTCCTGGCACTGCTCGGCATACACGTCGAGCGTGAAGTCGAGGCTCGGCGGGGCATGCGACGCGTAGTAGTCGACCACCACGTACGCCGTGTCACCACCCGCGATGAAGGTGCCCACTTCCGGCTCGCCGCCGCCGACGGCATCCACGAACAGCTGGCACTGGTCGGCCGCCGGGCCCGTCATCGAGTTGCACCCGGTGACAACGTAGAACGCGAGGTCGCTCGTCGAGGTCAGCTTCACGACGTACGGCGCGTTTGGCATGAGGTTGGTGAGCGGGATCACGCGGTCGGGCCCCGCGGACTCGATACCGAACGGCGCATCGACGATGCCGCAGGTGGTCGGGCTCTCGACATCCGATGCGCCGAGCTGGCCGATCACGTGGGCCGGGACGGCCACGTCGGGCGCGCTGTCGAACTCCGCGCATGCGGCGAACGAGCTCAGCCCGTCCGCGCCCCCATCGACGGTCACCGTGGCGTCGGGCCGATCGGGCGCCGTGCCACCGCCGCCACAGGCAGCGAGCACGAGTCCGAGTACCAGTACCTTGCGACGCACGACAACCCCATCCATAGCAGCCTGCTGATCTTCGACGTGACCTTTGGGATCACACAATGTGTGGTCGCTGCGACCTCCTGGCCTCAGCATGCGCGCGACGACAGGACATCCACACAGTTGCTCGCAAGTACGCATTGCGGCTGTGGATTCGAGCCTGCGGCGAAGCTGCGGGATCTGTCACAATCCCGGGTGTCGGGTCGGACCCGGTTCGCTAGCTGTGGCCGTGCTTGCGACGCGTGCGACGCTGCTCGTGCTCCTCGTCGACGAGACGTACGTAGTCGAGCGGCTCGGTGAGCTCGGCGACGACCTGCGGCGGCGTGGTGCCGAGCTCGCGCACGCGGGTGCGGAACGCCTCGGCGATCTGCTCGAACGGGGGAAGATCGTTGCGGCCCGAGAGCGCACCCGACGCCGCGGCCTCGGTCGCCTCGCTGGTGAGCTGCAACGCGGTCTCGCGGCGCACCCGGCCGCGGCGGATGATGTCCTGCACGCTGGTTGCGAGGTGGCCGAGCTCGTACTGCCCGGAGTCGAGCATCTCGAGCGCGACGTAGATGACCTGGCGCGCGGTGAGGACCTTGTCCTCGTAGAGCACCAGCGCGGCCTGGAAGTAATTGAACACCGGCACGAGGCGCGGTCCGAACCGGCGGAAGCCGAGGGGCGGCGACTTGCGGTCGAGGTGGATGAAGATGCGATGGACCGCCGCGCCCTTCGGCACGCGACGCGCGAGATCGACGATGCGCTCGGCATCATCCTCGTAGGCGCGCGACGCGATGAGGACGCGCTCGAGATCCTGCAGCGACACCGTGCCGGCGACGACATCGGCGTAGAGACAGTAGATGATCGCGTCGGCCTCGGCGTCGTCGCCGAACAGCGTCTCGAGCTCGGCGGACGCGCCGATCCGCGAGCGCAGCATCGCGGGCAGCTTGTAGGGGATCTGGGCGCGCAGCGCGCGGAACCGGCCCTTCAAGATATTCTTCAGGTTATTCTTGAGGACGAACTCGTCGTAGGCGATGCCGTCGAGCGCCAGCTTCGCCGCGAGCACCTGCCGCATCTGGGTGGGGCTGCCCGAGACGATGCAGATCCGGTGGCCATCCTGCTTGAGCGCGCGGAGGAGGGCGGTGGCGCCCGGGTAGGCCTGCTTGTCGGCGGCCGTCTCGATCGCGGACTTCGCCAGGTCGGCGAAGCTATCGAACTCCGTGCGCAGGTACGTCTTGTCGAGGTCCCAGCGGAACGTGTGCTTCGGCAGCGGCGCCCCCTCGGGCAGGCCGGGCGGGACGTGATCGAGGAGGCCGATGCGCTCGCCGACCTCGATCGGGAGGCTGGTCATCCAGCGGAGCAGCGACTGGCGGCGACCCATCAGCCCCCCGCGTCGGGCCCGCGTGGCTTGCGCTGAGCACGCTCGTCGAGCTCGGCCATGGTGCGGGCGATGTTGCCGCACAGGTTCCCGGCGAGCGCCTTGTGCGCGACCTTGATCGCGTTGGTGATCGCCCGAGCGTTGGAGCGGCCGTGGGCCTTGATGAACGGATGCGTGAAGCCGAGCAGCGGCGCTCCGCCGTATTGCTGCCAGTCGGTGATCGACTTGAGCTGGTCGATCGCCGAGGACAGTGCCATCAGGCCGAGCCGCCACGCGAGGCGCTCCTTGTGCGCGTAGCGCGCGAGCCGCACCACCGTCTCGGACACGCCCTCGAGCATCTTCAGCACGACGTTGCCCACGAACCCCGACGTGACGACGACATCGGCGACGCCGCGCGGGATGTCGAGGCCTTCGATGTTGCCGATGAAGTTGAGCTCGGTGGTCTCGACCAGCGCGGCGTGCGCGGCGACGATCTCCTTCGGACCCTTGCCGGCCTCGGTGCCGTTCGAGAGCAGCGCCACGCGCGGGCGCCGGTTGCTCGACACGAGCTTCGCCGTGATGGGCTCCGCGTACGCGAAGCTCGTGTCGAGCAACCGGCGCCCGCGCGTGGCGCTGCTCTCGAATGGAACCGAGGCCGGCAAGGGTCCGAAGGAGATCGTCGCCGCGCACGCCGCGCTGGTCGAGACCACCGAGCTCAACTTCATC
>JAYVLW010000241.1:0-4257 GCA_043759315.1 Myxococcales bacterium | reverse complement strand
CGCGCACCCGGCAAGCCCGAGGGCGACGCGATGATCCAGCGGGGCGGCGAGGTCACCGTGGCGCCACGATCGGCGACCGATCCGGCACTCGTGCTCGCGCTCCGTGCGGAGGCGGCGATCGGCGCGAAGGGCGGTGCCGATGTCGAGATCGTCGGCGACACGCTGGTGCAAGCGCGAGCGATCGTGCATCCGATCTCGAAGCCTCGGGTCCCGGTACCTCCGGCGCTGCTCGCCGCGCTCGTCGCGGATGGACGCACGTGGACGTGGGACGTGGCGCACAACCCCGATCCCCTGTCGCCGGCGCAGATCGGGCTCGTCGAGCGCGTCGACCGCGCCGAGCTCGCGCCGTACGCCTTGCGGGTGTGCGCCGGCTATCTCTACACGGCCAGGTGTCGAGCGGATGAGCTGCCGCCGATCGCGGCAGCCACCACGCGCCAGGAGCTCGCCTCCCGCGCTGCCGACATCGAGGCCCGGCTCGCCGCCACTCTCGGCGTGGAGGTGCCTCCACTCGAGGAGGCGATCGCGCGCTACCTCGCGTTCTACCGCATCTGGGTGACCGAGCTCGGCCCCTTGATCGACGCCACGCGCCGGGCGAGCACCCCGTCGGAGCTCGTCGGTGCGCGGCCGTCGGCGGTCGAGGCCACGTTGATCGCCGCAGCGCGAGGCGAGCTCGACGAGGCCACCGCGATCGCGCAACTGGGCGTGATCGCACCCGCGTGGGACATCGCCGTGCCGACGTACGGCGAACGTCCCGGCATGGTGAAGGATGCGATCGCGCGCGCGCGAGCGATCTCCGCGCCGCTGCACGCGAATCTCGATGACAGCGTCGCTCACGCCGTCGCCGATCTCGCCGAGCGCGACGACCACTGGTTCGCGCGCGCGCAGCTCCTCGTCCGCAAGTCCGTGATCGCACGCGCCGTCGAGCTCGGTGTCGATCCCGACGACGCGTTCTGGATCTCCTTCGAGGACCTCGAACAAAATCACCTGGATCCGGACGACGTTCGTCGCCGCGCGTCGGCCGCACGCACCGCCGCCGCGCGGGCGAGTCAGTGGACGATGCCGCGCACGATCGGTGGTCCGGTCGAACCGCCGGCGATCGCGCTCCGCGGGATCGGCACCGGCCCCCGCGTAACTGGCCGGATCGTCCGGCTATCGACGCTCGCCTCGACGGTGGCGATCGGTCCGGGCGATATCGTCGTCGCGCGAGCCGTGACACCGGCGCTCGCGGTCGCGGTCATCGGCTGCGCTGCACTCGTGAGCGAAACTGGTGGGTTACTCGATCACGGAGCCGCACTCGCGCGCGAGCTGGGCATCCCATGTGTCGTGGGTTGCCACGACGCGTGGTCGCTGTTGACCGACGGAATGGTCGTAACTGTCGACGGCGACGGCGGTTCCGTCGAGATCGCGACCTGAATCAACCATCGACACGGCCCTACGAGCCAACGCCCGACGAGAACTCAGTCCTCGTCGTCGTAGTCGGGCTCGTTCGGATCGGTATCGTCGGCCTCGTCGGGCTTGTCCGCTGGGAGCGGAGTGCCGAGGCCGGCGTTGACTCGCTCGCGCAAGTCTTTGCCGACCTTGAAGAAAGGCAGCCGCTTCTCGGCGACATGAACTGTCTCGCCGGTCCGCGGGTTGCGACCTTCGTAGGCCTTGTACTTGCGGACGGTAAAGGACCCAAAGCCGCGGATCTCGATGCCTTCGCCGCGTTCCAGGGCCTTCACCATCGAGTCGAAGATGGTGTTGACGATCGCCTCCGCCTTACCAGCCGGCAGCTTCAACGTCTCGGAGATTTTCTCGATGAGCTCGGACTTGGTCACCCGTAACTCCGCGTAACTAGGCATAGCTAAACAAACCCTACAGGGGATAGCAAGTGTAACGTCGCGAAAAGGCGTCACATGCCAGAAGGCACCGCCGGCAACGCTCTCTCACCATCAGACTTAAATGCTCGATATGCCATGGGAAAACGGTAGGTCGAGCAGCGATGGCGGGCATAGAAGTCAACGAGATCTCTCCAGCCGATTTCTCCCGATTCGAGCCCGCTGCGCGCTGCTTGCGAGACAACAGCGCTGCATCTGTCAGCACTTTCGGGCGCGCGATGCCCACGCGCGATGCGCTCGTCGATGCCGACCATCATCGGCGGAACGAGGCTCAAGTACCACGCAGACAGCGGCGAGACCTCGACGGTCTCGACGCGCGTCACCGCGAGCGAGACGCCTTCCCGGTAGACGCACTCGACACGCGTCTCGCTCCCACCCTTGGTCAACACCATCGCGTTGAAGGGCAACGCGCGGGCGCTCGAGCAGCCGGAGATGTTCGGGGTGAGCTTCGTCGTCACGGCGTAGCCGAGATCCGACATCGTGGTGTTGTCGATCTGAAGAACCATCGATTCGCCGGAGCGATCGACGCGGAGCTTCAAGCCCGCGATCTCGATCGCAGGTTGTCCTACCTCCAGCACGTGCCGACCTTCATCGACGCGGTACACGAGCTTGCGACTGATCTCGTCGATCGTAGGCGTACGCACGCCCGCGGCAGCCGCGTCCTTCGAGAGATAGTCCAGATACACCGCCGGAGATGCGGTGCCCTTCTGGAGCAGCTGTCGCGAGCTGCCTGTGGGAGCAAGGGGGCCAGGCTTCGCGGGAAGTGACACTTCCCCGCAGAATCGGACCAACGTGATGCCTGCGACCAGCATCAACCCGGCAACTCCGACACCAAGTCGGAATTGTGCGTCGGAAACTCCCACCGTGCGTTTCAGTCTACACGAGAAAACATTGACTCCCCGGTCACGGCGGGCGCCTAATCGTCGCTGGATGCACGGAGGGCACCGACTCGCGCGGATCGCGGCGCCGCTCCTGGTGGCAGCGGCGCTGCTCCGAAGCGCACCGGCGCACGCCGACAGCGTGTCGGAGCTGACCACGATGTTGTCGAGCTCCAGCGATAAGTCGCGGATCTCCGCGGTGGTCTCGCTCGCGCGGCTGAACGATCGCGCCACGCTCAAGCCGCTGGTGACCGCCCTGCACGATCCGAACGCCCAGGTCCGCGCGCTCGCGGCCAGCGCACTTGGCCGGCTCGGCCACAAGGCTGCCCTACCCGCGCTCAAGGCGGCCGCCGAGGATCCGGACGACACCGTCCGTACGCGCGCCAAGGGCGCGGCGATCGCGGTCGCGAAGGCGAACAAGCTGCCCGATCCGTTCCCGAAGGAGGCCGCCGCGGCCCCAGAGCTCGACAATGCGCAGGCCCGCAAGGGCGGTGGACGCGCCGGCTTCGGTCGCCAGGCCCACGCTGTCGAGAATCACCCCGACCTGTTCGTGACGATCAACACATCCGCGGATGACTCGCCCGGCAAGGCCGACAAGGCCGCGCGCAAGGTCCACGGCGACATCCTGCGCCAGACGCTGTCGGATTCGTTCAAGTCGCAGCCGATGGTGACGACCGTCGCAACCGACGCGCAGAAGTGGGGCCTCGATCCACGCCACCTCGACCTGTCGGTGACGAAGCTCGAGGTCATGCAGGCCGGCACGATGATCGAGATCGAGGCGCAGCTCCGGCTCGCCATCTCCGACGACAGCGGCAAGATGCTGTCGTTCCTGTCGGGGGGCGCGAAGGTCCAGGTGCCGAAGCGCACGTTCGACGCGAAGTACTTGCCGAGCCTGCGCAAGGAAGCGATCGAGAACGCGGCGCGTGGCCTGTTCGATAAGTTGCTCGCGCACCTGCGGACGCGCTCGTCGACCTGAGCTAGGCTTCCGCCATGTCTCGGTGGTACCTCGCGATCGTCCTGATCGCGATCTGGACACCGCGAGCGGCCGCCGACGATGCGCGCGCACCCGACGCGCCCCCGCCGCCGAAGCAGGTCAACGTCGTCACCAGGCAGCCCAAGCTGCTGCAGGCGGTGGCGCCCGACTATCCGCCCGCCGCCCTCGCCGCTGGAAAGACGGCGAAGGTGAAGGTCCGGATCAAGATCGATGCGGCGGGCCTGGTCACCGCGGTCGACGTGATCGAGAAGGCCGGCGATGGCTTCGACGAGGCCGCGGTCACCGCGGCGCTGCAGTACATCTTCGAGCCCGCGGAGATCGACGGGGTCGCCGCGCCGATCACCGTCGAGACCACGATCAACTTCGTGATCGAGGAGACCGCGGAGCCCGACCCGATCCCGACGAACAAGCCGGCGACCGCGGCCCCGCAGGCCGGGCCGCCGAACGAGGCCGGCAACATGCTGCTGCCGGTGACCATCGAGGGCTCGGTCGTCGAGCGCGGCACGCG
>JAYVLW010000240.1:0-3271 GCA_043759315.1 Myxococcales bacterium | reverse complement strand
ACCGATGACGATGCGGCTCTTCTACGCGGCATAATCCGAGCGCGTGATCCTGGGCTCTGCCGGCCTTTCAGCCGGATGGAGGCACCATGAGCTTTGCTGCAAGGGTCCGGATGTCGGGGCCGCTCGCCCCACACCGCGACGCGTTCGCCGCCGAGTTAACGGCACACGGATACACGGACCTGTCGCTCGCGAATCAGCTGCGGCTGATGGCGGACCTGAGCCGATGGCTCGTGGGGACCGAGACGCTCGTCGAGGAGATCGATCGCGACGACGTCGAGCGCTTTCTGGCCAAGCGCCGTCGGACGCATACCCATTTCATCTGCGAGCGTGCGCTCGCTCCACTGCTGCGATACCTCGAAGGCGCTGGCGTGGTCGCACTCGAACCGGTCGTGCCGGGGCCGCAGAGCGAGCTGCTTCGTGAGTACGAGCGATATCTCGTCGAAGAGAGAGCCGTGACGCCTGCGCGACAAACGCTGTGCCTCGCGATCGCCGCCGAGTTCCTCGCTGGCAAGCGCGTCGCCGCGTTGCGCTCAGGCGACGTGACTCGCTTCGTGGATGCGCACGCGACACGCCCTGGCTTCTCGGGCGTGTTGAGCGCGCTCCGCTCGGTCCTGAGGTTCTTGTTCGTCAGTTCGAAGACCGCGCTCCAGCTCGTCCATGCAGTGCCGAAGCTGCCGTGCTGGAGGCAGACCTCGCTGCCCAAGTACCTCGAGCCCGAGGAGTTCGCGGCGGTGCTCGCGACGTGCGATCGCCGGACGACGGCCGGCTGCCGTGGCTATGCGGTGCTCGTGCTGCTCGGACGGTTGGGGCTTCGCGCGGGTGAGGTGTCCCGGCTACAGCTCGGCGACATCGACTGGGCGGCCGGCGAGATCGTGGTTCGCGGGAAAGGCCGCGTACTCAGCCGCCTCCCGCTCGCCGTGGATATCGGTGAGGCGATCGTTGCGTATCTGCGGCGCGCGGTCCGGAGCAAGACCACGCGTGCGTTGTTCGTGCGCTCGCGTGCCCCGTACGACACCGTGAGTGTGGCCGCGATCGTCGGGATCGCGAAGACGGCGATGCGCGCTGCCGGGATCGTGAGCGGCGGCGCGCATCGGCTGCGTCACACCGCGGCGACTCAGATGCTCAGGCGTGGCGCGTCGCTGACCGAGATCGCGCAGGTCCTCCGGCACCGGCATGTCGACACGACCGCGATCTACGCCAAGGTCGATCACGACGCACTGCGCTCGATCGCCCAGGGCTGGCCCGTCGATGCGCCCGACCGTGTACGCATTCGCGAGCTCGCGCAGCCGTGGCCCGGGAGCGTGGGATGACCCGGCTCCGGCGCGCGCTCGTCGACTACCTAAAGACCCGCCGTGCGCTCGGCTTCAAGCTGACGCGCGAGGGCAGGTGGCTGCCCGACTTCGTCACGTATCTCGAAGCGCAGCGGTGTTCGGTCGTCACGACGGCCATGGCGCTCACATGGGCGGCGGCAGCGGCCTCAGCGAGGCCACGCCTCGGCAGCGTTCGAGGCTTCGCGAAGTACCTCCAGACCATCGAGCCGCGGACCGAGGTCCCGTCGCTCGATCTCCTGCCGCGCGAGCGCCCCCGCTCGGCCCCCCACGTGTACTCAGCCGAGGACCTCACCGCCTTGTTGGCCGCGACCGACGTTCTGCGCGCGCCGTTTCGGGCGACGACCTACAAGACGTTGCTCGGCCTCCTGGCCGTCACCGGCATGCGCGTCGGCGAGGCCATCGCACTCGACGAGGCCGACGTCGATCGTCGGCGCGCAGTCCTCGTGATCCGCAAGACCAAGTTCGGCAAGTCGCGCGAGGTGCCGCTCCACACGTCCACACTGCAAGCCCTCGAGCGTTATCGCCGTGAGCGTGACCGCATCGTGCCCAGACGACGCTCGCCCAGCTTCTTCGTGTCGGCCGCCGGCACGCGGCTCTTCTATCAAAACGTCCACGAGCTGTTTCTGCGGCTCGTCTACGCAGCCGGGCTCGGCAGTCGGCGCCCGCGCCCGACCATCCACGACCTCCGACACACGTTCGCCATCCGGACCGTTCTGAGCTGGTATCGCGACGAGCTCGATGTCGAGGCGCGGCTTCCGCTACTGTCGACCTACCTCGGACACATCGGACCGTCGTCGACGTACTGGTATCTGACGGCCGTGCCGGAGCTGCTCGCCGCCGCCACCCATCGCCTCGAGCGCGCGCGGGTGAAGCTGTGACGCTCGTCGCGGGCCTGCTCGAAGCGTTCTTCACCGAGCGCCTCCAGCATCAGCGCAACGCGAGCCCCCACACGATTGCGGCGTACCGCGACACGTTCCGGTTGCTGCTCGTGTTCGCACAGGAGCGGCTGCGCACCCCGCCGTCCATGTTGCCCATTGCCAATCTCGACGCGGCGTTCGTCGCAGCGTTTCTCCAGCACCTCGAGAAGCAGCGCCGTAATACCGCGCGGACGCGCAATGCGCGCCTCGCGGCGATTCACTCGTTCTTTCGCTTCGTCGCGCTCCAGGAGCCCGCGCACAGCGCGACCTGCCAGCGCGTCCTCGCGATCCCGACGAAGAAAGCCGAGCGCAAGCTCATCACGTCGCTCACGCGCGCGGAGCAAGAGGCGCTGCTCGCTGCCCCCGACCGAACGACCTGGCTCGGGAGGCGCGATCGCGCGGTCCTCATGCTGCTCCTGCAAACCGGCCTTCGCGTGTCGGAGCTCCGCGACCTTCGGTGTGTGGACGTCGTGCTCACGACGGGGGCGCACGTGCGTTGCCGCGGCAAGGGCCGCAAGGAACGGTGCACGCCGCTCACGCGCGAGACGGTGAGGCTACTGAAGGCTTGGCTCTCCGAGCGCGCGGGCCTGCCGGACGCGCCCGCCTTCCCGAGTCGACGCGACAGCGTCCTCAGCCGCGATGCCGTCGAGCGCCTCGTCACGAAGTACGCCGAGATCGCGAGCGCCGCCTGCGACACGCTCAAGACCAAGCGCGTGTCGCCCCACGTTCTGCGCCACACCACTGCCGTCTCCCTGTTGCGCGCCGGCAACGACCGCGCCGTCATCGCGCTCTGGCTCGGTCACGAGTCGATCGAGACCACTCAGATGTACTTGGACGCCGACCTCTCGATGAAGGAACACGCGCTCGCGCGCACCGCTCCGCTGCGCGCTGGCCCCGGCCGCTTTCGCCCGGATGACAGCCTGCTCGCCTTCCTGAGCGCCCTCTGATTATGCCGCGCAGACCGAGCACTTCGTCGTCGAGAGCACCGCCTCTACGCGGCATAACCAGGTACGCGGCATAATG
>JAYVLW010000239.1:0-2857 GCA_043759315.1 Myxococcales bacterium | reverse complement strand
CCCAGATCAAGATCGCACCGCGTGACTACACCCCCACCGTCACCGACGAGGCGATCAAGGAGACGTTCCGCCACCAGAACTGCTCGTTCAAGCTCTGCTTCGGCACGAAGCGGTTCAACCGTACCGATCTCGCGGCCGACATCCAGGAGATCGTCAACAAGTTCCACGTCGCGGGCTACCCAGCCGTCCGCGTCCGCACCGACTTCGATCCACTGACATCGTTCGATCGCAGGACCAAGAAGGTCCGGTTCACCGTCACGGTCGATACGCGCCGCCGTCTCGAGGTCGTGTTCGAGGGCGTCGACCGCACGCTCATCAAGCCCGAGGATCTCCGCGCTCAGCTCACGTTCGACACGGCGGCGAGCTCGGATGACGTCGAAGCGAACGAGAGCGCGAAGGCACTGACCGCGTTCCTCCAGACGAAGGGCTACTTCGATGCACGGGTGACGTGGACGCAGCCGCGCGAGCGCTTCGAGTGGTTCGACCGGATCGTGTATCGCATCGATCTCGGCAAGACCCGCGAGGTGAAGCGCGTCGAGTTCTCGGGCAACCAGGCGCTCGAAGCGGACGCGCTGTTCGACGTGATCGGCACCCGCGAGTCCAGGTTCCGCGCCCGCCTGTTCGGTGACAGCACCCGAGCGACATCGGCGCAGCTCGCCGCGGATGTCGACGCGGTGGTCTCGCTGTACAACCGAGAAGGGTACCGGGAGGCGCGTGTCCGCGTCGACGCGGCGCCGACCCCCGCGGGGCTCGGAAGCGCGGCACTCACCGCTGGGCTACTCGGCGTCGATCGCGCTTCCGAGCTCTACGTGCGGTTCTCGATCACCGAGGGGCGCCCCACGATGCTGTCCGAGATCCACGTCGCGATCGGAGACACCGGCGAGACGATCACCACCTCCGCGCAGCAAACGCTGTGCTCGCAGGTCCTCGCCGATCTCGCGGAGCTCCTCGGCGAGCCGAAGGTCGCGAGGCCACCAAGCCCCGCCGCCTGCGCCTCCGGGGCTCCCGATCTAAGGTTCAAGGAAGGTATCGCGCTCGACTCGCGAGACCAGCTCAAGGATCGGATGTTCAGCCACGGTCGCCCGCGCGCCAAGGTCACGTTGGAGACGCGGCCGATCGGACCGAATCGGGTCGGTGCGTTCTACAAGCTCACCGACGTCCAGCCGCTCACCGTCGGTAAGATCGTGATCCGCGGCAACTTCCGCACCACCGACACGACGATCCGCAAGCTGTTCGACGTGGACGAAGGCGACCTGCTGACCAAGGACGCACTCGCCGAGGGCGCGCGCAGGCTCCGCAACTCCGGCCTGTTCGACGCGGTGAACGTCGCGATGCCCGACCTCGACAACATCAGCGAGGGCTCGGTCAACGCCGTCGTCGAGATCGCCGAGCGCTACGACTACCGGGCCCAGCTCGACCTCGAGTTCGGCGGCTCGACCTACAACGGCCTGTTCGTCACGGTGAACCCGGCGTTCAAGAATCTGTTCGGACGCGGCATCTCCCTCGACCTCAAGGGCACCGTCGGTATCGACTACTACGCCGCGTTCGCCGGAAACCTCAAGCTCAAGCAGCTCTCCGCCGAGACCACCCTGCGGTTCCCGCAGTGGCTGACCAAGGGCTGGTCTCCGGTCGAGTTCCAGACCGAGCTCAGCGGCTTCCATCGCCGTCAGGACACGCCGCGCTTCGGCGTGCTCACCACCGATGGCGTGACGCTGTCGCTCCTGCGCACGTGGCAGCGGCAGCGCATCGGGAGCCGCGCGGCCCGCGCCATCACGCTGGGTCCACACTACGACTTCCGTCTCCGCGAGCGGCCCGTCGACGTGCTCCGCCCGCTTGGCGCCGACGACGATCAGACGCAGGTCCCGATCTCCACACGGACCGGGTCGATCGGCGCATCGTTCGAGTGGGAGCAGCGAACGGACCGCCGCGGTGTGCTGTCCCCGCTGGCACCCGAGGCCGGGTTCCGGCTCGAGGGGCAGGTCGCGATCGCGTCGAACTATCTCGGTGGCCAGGACACGTTCCTCAAGGCGTCCGCCGCCGGGACCAAGTACTGGCCGATCGGCAGCAACCTCGTGATCCGCGGCGACCTCCGCTATGACCAGGGCTTCCCGCTCGGTGGCGCCGTGCTGCTCCCCGAGGTCGAGCGCTACTTCGCCGGCGGCGACTCCACGGTCCGCGGCTACGAGGACGACCGGCTGGCGACCGAGATCATCCAGGTCGGGGTCCCGCCCCTCGGCAACGTGTCGCAGATCCGCATCCTGCCCTCGGGCGGCAACATCCGGGTCATGTCCTCGCTCGACGCCCAGCTCCGCATCTGGAAGCTGTTCGCGACCGGCCTGTTCCTGGACGCGGGGCTGATCACGAACCAGTGGAACACGGTCACCCAGGACGATCTCCGGCCGTCCGCGGGCATCGCCCTCCTCCGCATCGCCACGCCGTTCGGGGCGTTCGCCATCGAGCGGGCCATCCCGCTCCGGCCGCAGCTCGGCGACAATCCGCGAGGACGGTTCCATGTGAGCTTTGCAGCGCGCGCCCAGTTCTGATACACGGGCGGCATGGGACGCAACGACAACCGGAAGACCCTCAAGATGCGGCGCAAGCGGAGCCAGCAGAAGCTCAAGCTCCGGATCAAGCGCAAGATCGAGACCGCGAAGGCGGCCAAGAAGCCCGCGGCGCCGTCGAAGAAGAAGTAAAGTCTCGGGCGGATGACGCCCGAAGAGACGCGCTGCGTGATGACGCAGATCGTGATGCCCATGCATACCAACGGGGTGGCCGGTGTCATGTTCGGTGGGATCATGATGCAGTGGATCGACGTCTGTGCAGGCGTCGCGGCGATGCGCCATGCCGGCGGGGCGGT